>JAXDLS010000549.1:0-2805 GCA_034666485.1 Chloroflexota bacterium | reverse complement strand
CCCTCAGCGGTGGCGACGGTGCTGAGAGAGCGCACCTTGTCGAGCGAGAGCTCCCCAGCCGGGAACGACGCAGCCACCTCGGGCAGCTCGCGCATCGCATGCCCCGCGCCCAGCAGTGCATCGGCGGTGTACCCGATCCCCTACACGACATCGGCACCGCAGTCGCAGGGGCTCGGCGTGGCGGTCGGCGCCACACCAACCACGGTGCGGCGGCGTCGCACCCTCCGCACCAGAGCGGCGTCGCGAAGGCGCCGTGCCTGCTCGAGACGGATCATGTCGGCGATGAGGTCGGTGCTCAGCATGCCCCCATCCTCACTCGCACGCGCCACCCAGAAAAGTGGCAGAAGTGGCGACATTCGATGGAATCCTGCCATACTCTCGACACCATGCTCCGCAACGTCGCCGTCGCCGTCGCCGACCAGGTCGCCGCCTTCGAGCTGGGGGTGGTCAGTGAGGTGTTCGGCGAGGACCGCACCGCCGACGGCTTCCCCGGCTACGACTTCGCCGTCTGTGCCGTCGAGCCGCCACCGCTGCGCACCTCCTCCGGCTTCTCCATCACCACCCCCCACGGCCTCGACCGGCTGCGGTCCGCCGACCTCATCTGCGTGCCCGCGTGGCACGACCCCGACGAGCGACCGCCGGAGCGACTCCTCGAGGAGCTCCGCGCCGCCGTCGACCGCGGTGCTCGGGTGATGAGCGTCTGCACCGGCGCCTTCGTGCTCGCCGCCGCCGGCCTCCTCGACGGCCACCGGGCCACCACCCACTGGCGCCACGCGGCCGCGCTCGCCGAGCGCTTCCCGCTGATCGACGTCGACCCCGACGTGCTCTACGTCGACGCCGGCCCGGTGCTCACCAGCGCCGGCACCGCCGCGGGCATCGACCTCTGCCTCCACATCGTGCGCACCGAGCACGGCGCCGGGGTGGCCAACGCCCTGGCCCGCCGCATGGTCGTGCCGCCGCATCGCGACGGCGGCCAGGCGCAGTACGTCGAGACGCCGGTGCGCGTGCACCGCCGCGGCGACGAGTTGAGCGAGGTGCTCGACTGGGCCCTGGAGCGGCTCGACGAGCCGCTGCCGGTGGAGGACCTGGCGGCGCGGGCGCTGATGTCGACGCGCACCTTCGCCCGCCGCTTCCGGGCGGTCACCGGCGAGACCCCGCACCGGTGGCTGATGCTGCAGCGGCTGCTGCTCGCCCAGCGCCTGCTCGAGGATGGCGACGAGCCCATCGAGGAGGTGGCACGGCGCTCCGGCTTCGGCAGCCCGGCGAGCCTCCGCCAGCACTTCGCCCGCTGGCGGGGCACCTCGCCGCAGAGCTACCGGCGCACCTTCCGCACCCGCGAGCGCACGGTCGCCTGACGTGTCCCCCGCTATGCGGTGGCGCTGCGCGGCGACAGGGTGCTGGCCAGGCTGGTCAGCTGTTCGGGGGTGCCCATCACCACCAGCAGGTCGCCGGGGCCCAGCGGCGCGTCGTCCTCGGGTCCGACGCTGAGCCGGCCGCCGACGCTGCGCACCGCCAGCAGCAGCGCACCGGAGCGGCGCAGCGCGCCGGCGGTGATGGAGGGGGTCGACTGGGGCACCACCAGCTCCTCGATGGCCATCGACCCGCCCTCGCTGGTGACCATGTCGATGACGTCGACGATGGCCGGCTGCAGCGCCAGCGCGGCCATGCGCCGGCCGGTGGTGGTGTAGGGGCTCACCACCCGGTCGGCTCCGGCACGCTGGAGCTTCGGGATGGAGTCGGGGAAGGAGGAGCGCGCCACGATGAAGAGCGAGGGGTTGAGGGAGCGGGCGGTGAGCACGATGTAGACGTTGCGCTCGTCGCTGTCGACCGCGCTCACCAGCGCCCGGGCGTGGTCGATGCCGGCGAGGTGGAGCACCTCGTCGGAGGCGGCGTCGCCGGTCACGCAGAGGCGGCCGTCTCGGCGCACCCCCTCGAGCGGTACCGGGTTCATCTCCACCACCACGTAGCGGTGCCCTCCCTCCTCGAGGTCCTTGACGACCTGGGTGCCGGTCCTGCCGTAGCCGCAGACGATGACGTGGTCGCGGAGTGCGCCGAGCTGACTGTCCATGCGCCGGTACCTCCGAAACTCCTGCCATCTGCCGCTCGACAGCTGCTCCACCAGCACGCCGAAGGTGTACAGGAACGCGGCGACCCCGAAGATGATCAGCGAGATCGTGAACCCCTGGCCCGCGGCGTCGAGATGATGCACCTCCTCGTAGCCGACGGTGGTGATGGTGATGACCGTCATGAAGAGGGCGTCGAGCCAGCCGAACCTCTCCACGACCACGTAGCCGGCCGTCCCGTAGACGATCACGGCAACCAGGGCGAGCACCGCCGGGGTGAACTCCCGCAGCGGACGGGGCGCCGGGCTCCGGGGCACCACGCTCAGACCCGGGGCGGGCGCCGGCTCCGCGGGCTCGGGGGCCGGCGCGGCGGGGACGGCCGGCCCTCGTCGGCGTCCCCCTCCCCCTCCCCCTCCGCCTCCGCGGCCCGCCGCTGCGCCATGCGGTCGCGCAGGCCGCCCTCGATGTCGCTCACCGGGGCATCGCGGCCCGACAGCCAGAAGGGCATCTCGCTGTCGTCGTGCACCGGCCGGCAGCTGCCGGCGAGGTGGGCGCGGAGCAGCCGCTCCACCGCGGCGTCGAGCCCCTCGTCGCCGCCCTCGGCGGTGTCGAGCGCCGCGGCCAGGTCGGCGGGCAGGCGCACCGTCACGGTTCCGCTCGACCGCCCGAACAGCCATCCGACCCACCTCATCAAGCGCCGAGTGTAGAGACGGACGCGTACCCTTGGGGGCATGACCACCAC
>JAXDLS010000548.1:0-3178 GCA_034666485.1 Chloroflexota bacterium | reverse complement strand
GCGGGGCTGCGCGAGCGCTGGCGGGCGGGGGCGGTGGCGGTCACCCTCGGTTCGCGGGGCGCCCTGCTGGTCGGAGCCGGCACCCCACCGCTGGCGGTCCCCGCGCCCGCGGCCTCGGGAGGTGATCCGTGCGGGGCCGGGGACCGCTTCGCGGTGACGGCGGCGGGGATGCTCGCCGCCGGCGCCCGCACCGCCGAGGCGGTGACGGCGGCGGTGGCGGGGGCGTCGGCGTTCGTCGCCCGTGGCGGCGCCGGCGCCGCCCGTTTGAGCGCGCGCGAGCCGCTGCGGCTGACCGGGCGGGGACCTCTGGACGGTGCCGCCCAGGTGGTGGCCCGCGTCCGCGCCGGCGGCGGGGTGGTGGTCGCCACGGGGGGCTGCTTCGACGTGCTCCACCGCGGGCACATCAGCGTCCTCGAGGGGGCGCGGGCGCTCGGCGACTGCCTGGTGGTCTGCCTCAACTCCGACGCCTCGGTGCGCCGGCTCAAGGGCGCGACCCGCCCCCTCGTGGGGGAGGACGACCGGGCGGCGCTGCTCGCCTCACTGCGCTGCGTCGACGCGGTGGTGCGCTTCGACGAGGACCGGCCCGACGCGGTGCTGGGGCGGCTGCAGCCGGACATCTGGGCCAAGGGGGGCGACTACTCGCTCGCCGAGCTGCCCGAGGCAGCGCTGCTCGCCGGCTGGGGCGGCACCGCGGTCGTCCTCCCCTACCTCGAGGGACGCTCGACCACCGCGCTGATGGCCGAGGCGGTGCGCCGCACCGGAGCGCTCGCCGGGTGACCCGGCCGCTGCTGCTGGCACTGCGCCCGCTGGGGCTCGGTGACCTGCTCACCGCGCTGCCGGCGCTCCGCGGCCTCGCCGCAGCGTTCCCCAAGCACCGGCGGGTGCTCGCCGCCCCGGCCGGGCTGGCCGCGCTGGCCCTCCACAGTGGCGCGGTCGACGAGGTGCTGCCGACCCGCGCGCTGGAGCCGCTGGGGCCGGAGGCGGAGGCGGCCGACCTGGCGGTCGACCTGCACGGCCGCGGCCCCGCCAGCCAGCGGCTCCTTCTCGCGGCCCGCCCCCGTCGGCTGCTCGCATTCGCCAATGGCGAGGTTCCGGAGACCGCGGGGATGCCCCCATGGCGGGAGGACGAGCACGAGGTGTCGCGCTGGTGCCGGATGCTGCTCGAGCAGGGCGTCCCCGCCGACCCCTCGCGCCTCGAGCTGGAGCCGCCGCCGGTGGCGGTGGCGCCCCAGGCAAGGGGGGCGACGCTGATCCACCCCGGCGCCGCCTTCGAGGCGCGCCGCTGGCCCGCCGGCCGCTGGGCGGCGGTGGCGTCGGCCGAGGCCGCGCGAGGGCGGCCGGTGGTGGTCACCGGCGGCCCCGGCGAGGAGACGCTGGCTGCCCGGGTTGCGGTTCTCGCCGGCCTGCCCACCGAGTCGGTCCTCGCGGGGCGGACCGGGCTGGTCGAGCTGGCGGCGACGGTCGCGGCGGCCTCCCTGGTGGTCTGCGGCGACACCGGGGTCGGACACCTCGCCACCGCCCTGGGGGTGCCCTCGGTGCTCCTCTTCGGCCCCACCCCCCCGGCCTGGTGGGGACCGCCGCCGGAGCGGGCCCGTCACCGGGTCCTCTGGCAGGGGCGACGCGGTGACCCGCACGGCGCCGTCCCCGACCCCGGCCTGCTCGCCATCGGCGTGGAGGAGGTGGTGGCAGCGGTCTGCGAGCAGGCGGCCAGGACGGCGACACCGGCCGGATGGTGATCCGCCAGGGAGGGCCGGGTCGATCCTGAACGTTTTGTCAGCCACACCCGGGGAAGTGCTACGCTGCGGCCACGAGACGGTGGCGGGTTGCGGCCCACGGTGGCGTGGACGAGTCGTAGACAGTTGTGAACTCCCTCACCGCAGCCAGGCGCATCCGCGATCGCGTGATGGACACCGCGCTGGTCGACACCCACGAGCACCTCCTCCGCGAGAGCACCCGCCGCCGCGGTCCCGGCGCGCATGACCTGCTGCCCTGCGACGACGCGGCCCTCCTGCTCCACCACTACGGGCAGGACGACCTCGCCGTCTGCGGCATGCCCGCGCTCGAGCGCGGCCTGCTCTTCGACCCCGAGCCGGCGCCCGACGTGAAGTGGCGCGTGCTCCAGCCCTACTGGGAGCGCTGCCGCAACACTGGATACATGTGGGCGGTGCGCCACACCGGGGAGACGCTCTTCGACGAGCCCGACCTCGACCTCCCCGCCTTCGTGCGGATCAGCGAGCGCATGCGCGACCCCGGGTACACCGGCGCCGGGCTGTACGGGCGGCTGCTCGACGCCGCCGGGGTCGAGTCCTGCCAGGTGCACTCGCTGGAGACGTTGCTCTGCCTGGCCGGCGGAGAGGACGGCGGGCGGGTCCTCTCCGACCTGGCCGTGGGCGCACTGACGGTGAGCATCGACCTCGAGCAGCTGGAGCGCGAGACCGGCGGCCGGCCCGCCAGCCTGGGGGAGATGGAGGCGCTGGTCGACGGCTGCTTCGCCGGCTACGCGCGGCACGCGGTGGCGGTGAAGAGCCTGGCGGGTTACGAGCGCCGCCTCGACTTCGCCGCCGCCGACCCCGCCGCCGCGGCCCGCGCCTTCACCGCGCTCGCCGCCGGCACCGCCGGCGAGGCCGACCGCCACCTGCTCGGCAACCACCTGATGCGCCACTGCCTGGGACGCGCCGCCGAGCACGGCCTGCCGGTGAAGCTGCACTGCGGTCTGCTCGCCGGGCACGCGCACATGTCGCTGGAGCGGCTGCGCAGCAACGCCGCCGACCTCTGCCCCACGCTGATCGACTTCCCCGAGACCACCTTCGTGCTGATGCACATGGGCTGGCCCTACCAGGACGAGTACATCGCCCTCGCCAAGCACTTCCCCAACGTGTACGTCGACCTCTGCTGGGCGTGGATCGTCAACCCCGCCGCGGCGGTGCGATTCACCCGCGAGTTCCTCAGCGCGGTGCCGGCGAGCAAGCTGCTCGGCTTCGGCGGCGACTACAGCACCGCCGAGTGCATCACCGGGCACGCCCACATCGCCCGGCGGGGCATCGCCCAGGCGCTCTTCGAGCTGGTGGAGGGCGGCTGGACGCCGCTGGACGATGCGCTCACCATCGCCGGCATGGTGATGGGCGGCAACGCCCGCCGCATCTTCCGCCTCGCCGACCGGGAACGCGACCGGGGTGGG
>JAXDLS010000547.1:0-2718 GCA_034666485.1 Chloroflexota bacterium | reverse complement strand
TCTCGGTGTGCGCCGACGACCGGCGGCGGCGCGGCCTGCCGCCCACCGCCGCGGCCCTCGAGTACCCTGCCATCGTCGAGGCGATGGCGCAGGCGGTGCGCGTGGTGAGCTGGTAGCAATGGACCTGGAGACGAAGCTCGAGAGCGTGCGCGACCGCCTGCGCGGTCTGGGCTCGGTGCTGGTCGCCTTCAGCGGCGGCGCCGACTCCGCGCTGGTGCTCGCTCTGGCCCACGAGGTGCTGGGGGCGCGGGCGGCCGGCGCCATCGGGCTGAGCGCCGCCTACCCCGAGACCGAGATCGCCTCGGCGCGAGCCACGGCGGCGCACATCGGCGCCCGGCTGCTGGAGACCGCCACCGCCCAGCTCGCCGATCCCGACTTCCTCCGCAACGACGGCGGCCGCTGCTACCACTGCCGCGACGACCTCTACGCGACCCTGCGGCCGCTCGCCGCGCGCAACCGGCTGGCGGCGATCTGCGACGGCACCAACGCCGACGACCTCGGCGACCACCGCCCCGGCCAGCGCGCCGCCCGCGAGGCGGGCGTGGTCAGCCCGCTCGCCGAGGCGGGGGTGACCAAGGCGGAGGTGCGCGCCGCCTCGCGCGCCCTGGGCCTGCCCACCTGGGACAAGCCCCAGCAGGCCTGCCTCTCCTCGCGCATCCCCCGGGGCACGCCCATCACCCTCACCGCGCTGCGCCGGGTCGAGCGGGCGGAGGCCTGGCTGCGCGCGCAGGGGATCACCCAGCTGCGCGTGCGCGAGCACGGCGAGTGCGCCCGCATCGAGGTCGAGGAGGCGGCCGACCTCCTCCGCCTCGCCACCGAGCCGCTGCGCAGCCGCTGCGTCGAGGCGCTGCGCGGCGCCGGCTACGCCTTCGTGAGCCTCGACCTCGAGGGCTTCGCCACCGGTCGCATGAACCGCCTGGTGCCCGCGCAGGAGCGGGGTGTCCCGTGACCGAGGACCCGCTCGGCGAGGAGGAGCTGGTCCGCTACTCGCGGCAGATCGTGCTTCGCGAGGTGGGCGGCGCCGGGCAGCTCCGGCTGCGCTCGGCGGCGGTGGCGGTGGTGGGCGCGGGCGGGCTGGGCTCGCCGGCGGTGCTCTACCTCGCCGCCGCCGGGGTCGGCCGCATCACCGTGATCGACGACGACCGCGTCGCCCTCGACAACCTCCAGCGCCAGGTGCTGCACGACACCGCGTCGCTGGGCGAGACCAAGGTGGAGAGTGCCCGGCGGCGGGTCGCCGCCCTCAACCCGGCGGTGCGCGTCGACACCCTGGAGCGCCGCCTGGACGCCGACGGCGCCGCCGCGCTGCTCGCCGGTCACGACCTCGCTCTCGACGGATCCGACAATTTCCCGACGAAGTTCGCGGTCAACGACGCCTGCGTGCGGCTGGGGATCTGCGCGGTGATCGGCGGGGTCGTGCGCTTCGACGGGCAGGTGGTGGTGGTGCCGCCGGGTGCGCCCTGCTACCGCTGCCTGTTCGGCGACGAGCCGCCCGCCGGCCTGGTTCCCGGCTGCCGCGCCGCCGGCGTGCTGGGTGCGGTCGCCGGCATGGTGGGATGCCTGCAGGCGGCGGAGGCGCTGCGGTACCTGCTCGGCGCCGGGGACGAGCAGGGGGGGCGCGTGCTGGTGCTCGACGCCCTCCGGCCACGGCTGCGGGCGGTCGCCTTCCCGCGGGATCCCGGCTGCCGCGCCTGCGCCTCGGCGGCGCCGGCGGCGGTGCGCTGAGGCCTCGTCCGCCACAGGCGCGATCCGTGGCGGATGTTTTTCTTTGGGAGCACTTGATAGGATTTCACTCAGGAAGTTGGTGAGTTTGCGCACCACCCTGAGAGCGCCTGGGCGGTGATCCCGCACGGACGCTCCTGCGGGCGGGGCGTCTGAGAGGCGGGTGCGATGAGCGTGGACCACGCCCAGCGGAGCTCGGGTGACGATCCCGAGCGCGATCTCGACGAGCTGCTGACGCTCGCTGCCGAGCTCGCCGGGCCGGAGGACCGGGAGGCCGCGCTGGAGCGGCGCGACCGCTACAGCGGCGAGCGCATGCTGGGGCTGCTGGCCGCCGAGGAGGCGCCGCCCGCGGGCGGCGCCGAGCTGCTCGGCCGCAATGGCCGTCCCCGCCAGCGCGCCCGCATCCGCGCCGCGCTGGCGGCGTCGGTGGGAGCGCCGCCCGGGGGCGTCCCGCCCGCCGGGGTCGATGCCCGGGCCGTGGGCTCGCGCCACCTCCCCAGCCTCCCGATGGGGCGCTGGCGGCTGCCGATCGCGGTCGGCACCGCCGCCGCCACCGCCGCCGCGGCCAGCGCCATCGCCCTCCACACCTGGGGGCCCGACCGCAGCGTCACCACCCCCTACACCTCGGTTCCGCTGGTCGCCCAGGGCGACGCCGGCGCCTCCGGGATCTGGCCGCAGCCCGTCTTCGTCCCCAACAACTCGGGCTCGGGCGGCTCGGGCGGCTCGGGCGGCGGCGGCGGCCCGCGGATCGTGCTGCCGGCGCCGGCGGTCCAGCCGCCGTCGCGGTCGGGCTCCTCCTCGGGGTCCAGCGGCTCCTCCGGGGCCGGCGCCTCGGTGGGGGCCTCGTCGGCGGGCTCGAGCGTCGCCGGACAGCAGGCGGCGCAGGCCGCCCCGGCACCGGCGGGAGGCTCCGGCGGAAGCGGCGGTGGCGCCTCGACCGGGCACGGCGACACCCCCACCACGGGGGGAGGGCCGTCGAACGGCGGCTCGCCCGCCGCG
>JAXDLS010000546.1:0-5031 GCA_034666485.1 Chloroflexota bacterium | reverse complement strand
GGCCGGGGAGCGGCGGGCACGCCGCCACCGAGGCGCGCCAGCCGTTCGCGCAGTGCCGCCACCGCGGCGGAGCGGTCGGCGAGCTCCATGGGGGGCTCAGCCTCCCGGCGCTGACGCGCCGAGGGCGATGTCGATCAGCGCCCGGGTGCTGCGCCGGGCGTCGACCGTGGTGGAGGGAGGTCCCACGCAGGAGGGGCAGCCGGCGCGGCAGCCGCAGCCGTCCACCAGCCCGCGGGCGGCACCGAGCAGGGCGTGCTGCTCGCCGAAGAGGTGCTCGGCGAAGCCGATGCCCCCGGGGACGGTGTCGTAGAGGTAGACCGTCGGCCAGCCGCCGGCGAGGCCCTCCCGGCGCTCCACCGCCGGACGCCAGCCGGCGACCTGCTCGGCGGGCTCGGTCACGGCCGCGGGCCGCAGCGGCGCCACCGGGGCGCCGGTGGCCGGCGGCAGCGGCGCGCCACGCAGCTCGGCGTGGCGGCCGAGGTCGCGGGGATCGCACATGCAGAGCAGGCACGCCGCATGGTGGAGGGAGGCGGCGAGCCCGCCCAGCCCGGTCTCGACGGTGGCCCGGTCGAGCCCGCCGAGCGCCGCCGGGTCGAAGGCGAGCCAGGCGGCGGAGGTGTGGAGGTCGTGCTCGGGCAGGGAGATCGGGCCGGCCCCGATGGTCTCGTGGGTGAGGAACCGGACCTTCTTGTAGATCGCGGCCAGCCGGCTGATGCGCACCTCGCCATGGCAGCGCCGGCAGCCCTCCCCCTCCGGCCCGCCGTGGATCTCGAGCACGGCGATCGACAGCCGGGTCTCGGCCACGGTGTGGTGGTCCACCGTGACCGGGTGCACGTAGGCCCGCTTCTCCTCCCAGTCGAGCCGCTCGACGTGGTACTGGGCGCCCTGGTGGATGTAGACGGCGTCGTCGTGCACCAGCACCGGCGCGGCGAACTGGTCGACCTCGCCGACCACCCGTCCGTGGCTGCCCGGCCTCCCCCCGGCGCTCCCCGCCCACTGCCCCTGCGGCCCCTGCCCGGGGCCGTCCGGCATCGTGCTGGTGTCGATGATCACCACGTTCCCGGCGCAGGCGGTGCGCAGGCTGATCGCCTCGGCGGGGAAGGCGTCGGCGCTCCAGAGGTAGCGGCCCGCCGAGCGGTGCACCAGCCCGTCCTCGGCCAGGCAGTCGAGCAGGGTGCCGACCTCGGCCCGGCCGAAGCGCTCGCCCTCGTCGAAGGCGAGCTCGAAGGCGGCCGCCTGGACGTGGCCACCGAGCACCAGCAGGTTGTCGGGATCGATCAGCCCCGACTCGGGAGGGGACTCGAGCAGGTACTCGGGGTGGCGGACGAGGAACTGGTCGAGGGGGCTGTCGGTGGCGATCAGCACCCCCAGCGAGGTGGTCTCGCGGCGGCCGGCCCGGCCCAGCTGCTGCCAGGTGCTGGCCACGCTGCCGGGGTAGCCGACCAGCACCGCCGCGTCGAGCCGTCCCACGTCGATGCCCAGCTCGAGGGCGTTGGTGCTGACCACGGCCCGGACGCTGCCGTCGCGCAGCCCCGCCTCGATGGCGCGGCGCTCGAGCGGCAGGTAGCCGCTGCGGTAGCCGCGCACCGGGCCGGGACGGCCGGGGGCCGGGGGCGGGTGGAGCCGCTGCAGGTAGGTGAGCAGCACCTCGACCGAGCTGCGGCTGCGGGTGAAGACCAGGGTCTGCAGGCCGCGGCGCACCAGCTCGGTGGTCAGCCGCCGCGCCTCGAGCGTCGCCGACCGGCGCACCCCGAGGGCGCCGTCGACCAGCGGCGGGTTCCAGAACCACAGCCGCCGCTCGGCCCGCGGGGCACCGCTCTCCTCCACGCAGTCGACCGGCCGCTCCAGCAGCCGCTCGGCGAGCTGGCGGGGGTTGGCGATGGTCGCCGAGCAGGCGATCACCACCGGGTCGCTGCCGTAGAAGTGGCAGAGCCGGCGCAGCCGCCGGAGCACGTTGGCGAGGTGCGAGCCGAACACGCCGCGGTAGCTGTGCAGCTCGTCGATGACCACGAAGCGGAGCTGCTGGAGGAGACGGACCCAGCCGGTGTGGTGCGGGAGCACGCCGGTGTGGAGCATCTCCGGGTTGGTGACCACGATGTGGCCCGCCTGCCGGACGGCGCGGCGGACCCCCGGTGGGGTGTCGCCGTCGAAGGTGGCGGCGCGCAGACCGGGGGGCAGGTGGACGGCGATGTCGCCGAGGGCGGCGAGCTGGTCCTGGGCCAGCGCCTTGGTGGGGAACAGCCAGAGCGAGCGCGCCTCGGGATCGCGCAGCCAGGCGTCGAGGACGGGGAGGGTGTAGCAGAGCGACTTGCCCGACGCGGTGGGGGTGACCACCACCACGTCGCGCCCCGCCAGCGCCCGATCCACCGCCTCGGCCTGGTGGGAATAGGGCCGCTCGACCCCGCGGAGGCGCACCGCCTCGACCAGCAGCGGGTGGAGGCCGGCGGGCCAGGGGGCGTGGCGCGCCGGGCGCGCCTCGAGCCGGGCCTCGTGGACGATGCGCCCCGAGAGGGCGGGAAGCCGGCGCAGCTCGTCGAGGGCGGCGGCGACGTGGTCGGCGGGGAGGGCGGCGATGCCGGGAGCGTCGGCCATGGGCCGCTCAGCCTAGGCGAACATCAGTTCGCTCCGCAAGCCCCACCCTCACGCGGCGGAGCCGTCACACTTGTCACCCATGAGATCCGACGTAGCCACCCCGACGGTGACCCGGCTCCCCAACGGGGTCACGCTGCTCGACGCCCCCATCCCCTTCAGCCGCAACGTCGGCGTCGTGCTCATCGTCCGCGCCGGCTCGCGCGACGAGTCCGCGACCACGGCGGGTCTCGCCCACTTCCTCGAGCACCTGTTCTTCAAGGGCACGCGGCGGCGGCCCACCACGATGGACATCAGCCGGGAGGTCGACCGCCTCGGCGGCATCACCAACGCCTACACCGACACCGAGGAGGTCGCCTACTACGCCGAGGGCCCGGCGACCACCCTGGTGCCGCTCGCCGACATCCTCACCGACATGCTCAGCCGGCCCCTCTTCGCCCCCGAGGAGGTGGAGCGCGAGCGCAACGTCGTCCTCCAGGAGCTGGCCGCCCGGCTGCTCCGCCCCACCGGCTGGATCGGCGACCGGCTGCTCAGCGTGGCCTTCGGCGGCGGCCAGCCGATGTCGTGGTCGGCCGCGGGCTACCCCTCGGTGGTCGCCGAGGTCTCCCGCGAGGCCATCGTCGACTACCACCGCTCCTTCTACTCGCCCGAGTCGATGGCGCTGGTGGTCAGCGGCGGCGCCGGGCTCGACCCCGACACCGCCGCCGAGCTGCTCGCGGACGTGCCCACGGCGACCCCGCGGCCGCGGATCCCCGCCGTCTGGGGACAGGGCGAGCGCTACGCCGCCAACATCCGGCCGCTCTCCGCCCAGGAGGAGCCGCAGGTCGATCTCGCCCTGGCGCTGCCCGGCGTCCCCGCCCACGACCCCGACCGCGCCAGCCTGGCGGTGATGACCCACGTCCTCGGCAGCGGCATGTCCTCGCGGCTCTTCCACACCGTCCGCGAACGCCACGGGCTCTGCTACCGCATCTCCGCCGGCCACGAGTACTTCGAGGACGCCGGCCTCTTCACCCTCTCCACCGCCACCAGGCCCAAGGACGCGGCCCGGGCGGTGGAGCTGTCGATCGCCGAGCTGCGCCGGCTCGCCGCCGAGCCGGTCCCGGAGGACGAGCTCGAGGCCGCCCGCGCCTCGATGATCGGGCGGCTGCTGCGCAGCACCGAGACCGCCGGGAGCAGCGCCCACTGGTACGCCGCCCGCTGGCGGGCGGGGCTGCCGCTGCAGACCCCCGACGACCGCGCCCGCGCCATCGCAGAGGTCGGCGCCGACCAGGTGCAGGCGGCCGCGGGCAGGATCGCGGCCGGCCTCGACCAGGTGCGCCTCGCCTTCGTCGGCCCCGAGGACCAGGGCGACCAGATCCTCGCCGCCGCCTCCTGAGAAACCGCCGGCCCACCGCGTCCGGGCTTGCTACTCCCCGACGGAGCCTCAGACCTCCAGCTTTCCGGTGGCTTCTGTGAGGCGGAGGAGGCGGCGGATGTCCTCGCGCTCGGGCGCGACGGTGACGATCTTCCGGTAGACGGCGAGCGCGCCGGCGTGGTCGCCACGGGTGCGCATCAGCTCGGCGATGCGCTCCAGGTAGCCGGTGGCGAGGGCCACCTCCCGGTCGGCGAGGCAGACGTCGGCGAGCCGCCACAGCGGCGCCTCGTAGGCGGGATCGGCCCGCCAGCCGGCGAGGTAGCAGTTGGTCGCCGAGCGGTTCTGGCCGAGGGCCAGGCAGCGGTCGCCGCTGTCGAGGGCGAGGTCGGCGGTCTCGCGGCTGGGCAGCTCGGCGGCGACGCGCTGGAGCAGCGCGGCGGCCTCGGAGCCACGCTTGCGGCGCAGCTGCTCCTCCACCAGCTCGCGGGCGGTGCCGATATCGGCGATGCGCTCGGGCGTGGCCGGCCTGCCCCGCCGGCGCCTGCGCTCCGGCTCGGCGAGGCTGGCGGCGATCGAGGCGGCCTCCTGGGCGGACCGCACCGCCTCCTCCCGCCGCTTCTGCGCCATCCGCTCGGTGAGCAGCTGCTGTCGCGGCGACTGGCGCACGCTCCAGCCGCCGGGGCCGGCGGGCGGGGGCAGCTCGGGCCGGTCGGCAGCCGCCGCGGCGGAGGCCGGGACCACCGGCGGCGCCGGCGCCGGGGTGGGCAGATTCCAGCGCGACGCGAGCGCGGCGGGAGACGGGGCAGGAGCCGGGGTGGCGGCCGGGGCGAGAACGGGGGTGCTGCTGGAGGCGATGGTCTCGCCGACCATGGCGGGGTCGGTGAGGTGGAAGCCGTCGCGCGGCGCGATCGGGTAGAGACTGGGAGCGGTGGGCAGCGCGATCACCGGCGCCGGGGGCGCCGGGGGCGCCGGGAGCGCCAGGGGCGCCGGGAGCGCCAGGGGCGCCAGGGGCGCCGGGGGCGCCGGGGACGCCGGGGACGCCGGGGGCGCCGGGGACGCCGGGGACGCCGGGGGCGCCGGGGACGCCG
>JAXDLS010000545.1:0-4011 GCA_034666485.1 Chloroflexota bacterium | reverse complement strand
GTCGCGCAGCCCCTGGATGAGATTGGCGGGGCCGCGCTCGCGGCGCAGCCCGTCGTAGTACGAGAGCGAGGAGGCGAAGGCGGGGACGGGCACCCCCAGCTCGACGGCGTCGCGCACCACCCGGCGCCAGGCGTCCTGCCGGGTGGCGAGGGCCTCGCGGAAGAAGGGCGCGAGCATCAGGCTGCGCAGGGCGGGGTGCTGCTCATAGGCCTCGCGGATGCGGTCGAGGAAGCGCGCTCGGATGATGCAGCCGCCCCGCCAGATGGTGGCGATCGCGCCGAGGTGGAGGTTCCAGCCGTAGGTCTCGGCGGCGGCGACCATCTGGTCGAACCCCTGGGCGTAGCTGACGATCTTCGAGGCGTAGAGGGCGTCGCGGACGTCGTCGACGAGGCGGTGGTCGGCGCCGTCGCCGAGGAAGCCGTCGGTGGGCCCGGCGAGCAGCGAGGCCGCCTCGGCGCGCTCGTCGCGGCGCGCGGACAGCATCCGCGCGAACACCGCCTCGGTGATCGAGGTGAGCGGCACCCCGAGCTCGAGCGCGTTCTCGCTGGTCCACCGTCCGGTGCCCTTCTGCTCGGCCTGGTCGACGATGGAGTTGACCAGGGCGCCGCCGGTGTCGTCGGTCTTGGCCAGCACCCGGGCGGTGATGTTGATCAGGTACGACTCCAGCTCGCCCTCGTCCCAGGTGGCGAAGATCCCCGCCAGCTCGGCGTCGCTGAGCCGCAGCGCATGGCGGAGCAGGTCGTAGGCCTCGGCGATCAGCTGCATGTCGGAGTACTCGATGCCGTTGTGCACCATCTTCACGTAGTGCCCGGCGCCGTCGGTGCCGATGTGGGTGCAGCAGGGGGTGCCGTCGACCTGGGCGGCGATGCGGGTGAGCACCGGGGCGACCGCCTCGTACGCCTCCGCAGAGCCCCCGGGCATGATGCTCGGTCCCTCGAGCGCGCCCGTCTCGCCGCCGGACACGCCGGTGCCGATGAAGCGGAACCCCTGCGCCTCGATCTCCGCGGCGCGGCGGCGGGTGTCGGTGAAGAGCGAGTTGCCGCCGTCGATGAGGATGTCGCCGGCGTCGAGGTGGGGAAGGAGCCCGCCGATGGCGGCGTCGACGGGAGCGCCCGCCTTGACCATGAGCAGGATGGGCCGGGGGCGCTCGATCGCCGCCACCAGCTCCTCCGGCGAGTAGGTGGCGGTGATCGCCCCCTCGCCGCCGTGCTCGGCGAAGAACTCCCGGGTGCGCGCCGCGGTGCGGTTGAACACCGCCACGGGCACGTCGTGGTGGGCCAGGTTGCGGGCCAGGTTCTGACCCATCACGGCCATGCCCAGCACTCCGAAGCGGCTGGCTGCGGTCATCGGCGGCGGTCCCCCTCGGCGGTGCCTGGCGGAGCTCGGAAGGGCGGCGGGGCCACCCCCGCGCAGCTTGGCACAGCCAGCCGGGCCACTGTAACCGGGCATCGCGGGGGCCGTTCCACTCAGCATCCACGCACCGAGGGGTACGGGTCATGACCTACGTGACGCTGGCAGGCCTGGTGGTGCTGCTGATGTTCGCCCTGCTCGAGGGGCTGGGGCAGCTGCGACGCAGGCTCTCCCAGACCCGCTCCCGCACCTTCCGTCACGGCGACGACTCCGACTGGGAGTGCAGCTCGCAGCGCCGGGTGCGCCTCCGCCGCCAGTAGGCCCCCCGCTCAGGCCGCCTCCGGGACCAGCGCCGGGGTGGGGGCCGCGTCGGGGGCGCGACGGCCGCGGCGGCGAATCCCCCAGATGACCGCGCCGGCGACCGCGAAGGGCGCCATCTGCAGGTCGACGAGCAGCGAGACCGAGGCCGCCTGGGTGGTGCCGATGCCGTCGTGGGCGAGCAGGCCGACCAGGATCCCCTCGCGCAGCCCCAGGCCGTTCACCGAGAAGGGCGCCAGGGTGCCGAGCAGCGAGACCGGGATCACCAGCGCGAACACCTCGGGGTCGGTGCTGATCCCCACCGCGCGGGCCATGGTGGTGAGTGCCAGGAGGTTGAAGCCCCAGCTGGCCACGCCGCTGCCGAGCGAGGCGGCCAGCAGCCGGGGGCGGTGGGCATAGCCGTCGAAGGTGCCGGTGAAGGGCCGGACCGCCGCCAGCAGCCGGCGCACCGGGCCGGCGCCGGCACCGAGGCGCCGCACCAGGGGGTCGGAGCACAGCAGTGCCGCCAGCAGCACCAGGATGAGCAGGACCAGCGAGGCCGCAACCGCGGCGGGCATCAGGCCGAGACGTGCGTCGAGGCGGTCGCGCATCATCACGGCGGCGAGCGCAGCCCAGAGGGCGATGCCGAGGGCGCCGGCGAGCCGGCCGCCGACCACCGCGGCGAGCGCCGGGCCGCTGCCGATGCGCCGGCCCGTCTCCACCACCCGCACCGCGTCGCCGCCGACGCCGCCGGGGAGCAGCTGGCCGATGAAGAGGGCGCGGAGATAGAGCGAGATCAGCGTCGCCCAGCGGGGGCGTGGTCCCGGACCGTGGAGCAGCACCGCCCAGGACACCATGCCGAGGAGCACGGAGACGCCGGTGAGGGCGGTCCCCGCGGCCATCCAGCCGGGGCTGACGCCGGCGAGCCGCCGGGCCGCCTCGGGCACGTTGACGGCCCGTTCGAGGAGGAGCAGGCCGACCGCCGTCCCCAGCGCGCGCATCGGAGTGGAGCGCAGCAGCGCGACGGCGACGCCCCGGCGTCGGGGGCACCCGGCTGCTGTCGTGTCCACCGCCGTCAGCATGGTCGCCGCCCATGCTAGCAGGGGCTCTGCGCGAGCCCACCCTGCACGCGGGCTGTGGCGACGCTCAGGCCGCGGGCGGGCTGATCCGCCGCTCGACCTCCCGAGCCCCCATGGTGGCACTGCCCCAGGTGACCGTCCCGTTGGGCCACACCGTCGCCGAGGCGCCCTTGGGTTTCACCAGCAGCACCTCGCCGCCGGCGACGAAGACCGGGGCTCTCCGCTGCCGTGCCAGCCGCCTGGCACGGTCGAAGGGACGCAGGGGGCGATCGAGGGGTGCGCTCATGGTCACAGTCTTCCACGGTTTGGGCCACCTGAAAAGATGGCGCATCGGCCACCGGTGTGCGCCATTCCCCGGCGATATACTCGGGTCGCCCATGGAAGGAGACCCGGGGCGCGTCGCGCCTCCGCCACCGACCGAACGTCCGGCCTGGACACTGCTCAGCAACCACGGCCTGGTGCTGCTCTGCATCGCCAACGAGCCGACCATGCGGGTCCGGGATATCGCCGCCACCGTCGGGATCACCGAGCGTGCGGCGCAGCGCATCGTCGGCGAGCTGATCACCGGCGGCTACATCAGCCGTCGCCGCGAGGGCCGGCGCAACGTCTACGAGGTGCACCGCAACGCCCCCCTGCGCCACCCCGCCTGGGGTGAGCGCGAGGTGCGCCACCTGCTGGTGATGGCCCGGGCCTGATCTCGCGGACGCCTCGCCGAACGGCTCTGCCTCATCATGTCGTGGGGTGGCGGCGGGCCGCCTCCGCAAGACGGGATCAGAGCAGGGAGGGCTGCCGGCGAGCGAGCCGGCGCCGGGAGGAGTCCCCGAACGAGCGGGCGCGGCTGCGTCCGGCGGAAGGAAGGGAAGTCGCCCATGGGGGCCCATCGAACCCGCGCGTGTCATCGTCGCCGGCCGGCGCTCGCCCTCGCCGTCACGCTGCTCGCCGTCGCCTCGCCGCTGAGCGCGCGGCCGACGCACGCCGCGTCCCCGGACATCGTGGTCCGGTCGGTGCTCGACGAGATCACCGCCCACGGGTGGAACCCGGCGGTCGGCGGCCTCTACATCAACTGGTCGGTGGACGACCCCTCCCAGGTGAACCAGCCCGGCGGGGTGGTCACCCGCCACGACGGGCTCACCGAGCTGCGCGACCTGGCGAACATGCTCTGGTACCAGCGGCGGCATCCCGGCGACCGCTCGCAGGCGGCGGCGATCGCCCGGCTGGCGCCGGTGGTGCAGGGCGAGTTCCAGCGCTACGGCTCCGACAAGGGCTGGGTGTACTGGGAGCTGCT
>JAXDLS010000544.1:0-4389 GCA_034666485.1 Chloroflexota bacterium | reverse complement strand
AGAGCGCCGCCTGGGTGGCGGTGCGGGTGCGCCGGGCGATCGCCGCCCGCGCCCCGTCGCCACCGGACGATGCGGGGTGGCTCCAGGGCTCGCCGGTGGTGCTCACCACGTAGCCGGGGTCGACCGGCCCCGGCGGCCGGGGGGGCGGCCGGCGCCGCAGCGCCCGGTCGCAGTGCTCGGCGAGCCGCTCGTGCCGGCGCGCGTCCTCGGCGTCGGCCTCCGCGGCGAAGTGGGGCAGCACCTCGGCACCGAAGAGCTCGAGCGACTCGCAGATGTGCTCGTGGCGGCTGCGCCCCGTCTGGGAGACGAGGATGACCTGGTCGACGCCGGCCGCGCGGTAGCGCTCGAGCAGCTCGCGCACCTGCTCGGGGGTGCCGATGGCGCCGCGGAGCGAGCCGAGGCCGCGCTCCAGCAGCTTCATCCCCAGCGGCGCCGCCTCGGCGCTGACGATCTCGCGGGTGAAGCCGCGGCGGGCGCGGTTGGCCTGGAACTCCTCCCAGACGTCGGTGGCGCCGGGCCGGTGGTCGCCGAAGACGTAGTAGTGGGCCAGCGAGTAGCCGAAGAAGTGGGCGCCGTCGATGCCCCGCTCGATCGCCGTCGCCTCGTCGCGGTGGCACATGAAGGGCAGCACCACGGCGACGTTCGGGTTGACCGCGAACCCCACAGGCACACACTCCTCCGACGCCAGGATCGCGTGGTAGTCGTCGACCCAGCGGCGCGCCTCCTCCGGCTCGACGAAGGAGAAGGAGAGCGCGCCGATCCCGCAGCGGGCGGCGAGGAGGATGGTGTCGCGCCGGCTGCAGGCCACCCAGAGCGGAGGGTGCGGCTTCTGCCGCGGCTTGGGCACGACGTTGCGCGGCGGCACCGAGAGGAAGCGGCCGCGGTGGCCGGCGAAGGGCTCCTCGACCATCATCCGGGTGACCACGTCGAGCGCCTCCGCCCACTGGGCGCGCTTCTGCTCGCGGTCGACGCCGAAACCGCCCAGCTCCATCTGCGAGCTCGACTCGCCGGTGCCGAGGTCGACCCGGCCGCCGCTGAGCAGGTCGAGGGTGGCGATGCGCTCCGCGACCCGGGCCGGATGGTTGAAGGCGGGGGGCAGCTGCACGATGCCGTGGCCGAGGCGGATGCGCCGGGTGCGCTGGCTGGCCGCGGCGAGGAACACCTCCGGCGCCGAGGAGTGCGAGTACTCCTCGAGGAAGTGGTGCTCGACCTCCCAGACGTGGTCGATGCCGATGCGATCGGCGATCTCCACCTGCTCGAGCGCGTCGTTGAGGAGCCTCTCCTCCGCCCCCTCCTCCCAGGGCCGGGGCAGCTGGTGCTCGTAGAAGATGCCGAAGCGCATGTGCCTCCCTCTCGGAACGGCCCTTCCCGGGACGAGGGATGCCATCCCCGGCCGTTATCGTAGTGCCGGTCGGCACCGCCACCGCCCCCCGCGAACGGCGGTCAGACCAGAGCGGAGGAGAGCGAGATGGACGGCGGCACCGCCACCCGCCGCAGGACGCGGAGCCAGAACGGGCGCAGCCGCGCCGGCGCGACCCCTCCCACCGGCGCGAGGACGGAGCCCGTCCCCGCGGCGGCACCGCCGGAGAGCGCGCCGCCCGCCCCCGAGACCGTCGAGGAGCGCGCCAGCGACGCCATCCTGGGCGCCAATCCGTTCCTCGGCATCGACCGCCGCGAGCAGGTGATGGCGCTGGGGCCGCCTCGCCACACGGCTGGCCGCCAACCCCGGAACCCTCACCCGCGAAGGCCTCTCGCTGGCCCGCGAGCTCGCCGCCGTGGCCGTCGGGCGCTCCGGTGTCGAGCCCGCCCGCGGCGACCGCCGCTTCACCGACACGACCTGGCGCGAGAACCCCGCCTACAGGCGCGCGATGCAGGGCTACCTGGCCTGGAGCCGCAGCATCGGCCACGTCGTCGACGGCGCCGGGCTGGACTGGCGCAACACCGAGCGGGCGCGCTTCGCCGCCACCCTGGTGACCGAGGCGCTCGCGCCCACCAACGCGCTGGCGGGCAACCCGGCGGCGCTGAAGCGCAGCTTCGAGACCGGCGGCCGCAGCCTGGTGCGCGGCGCCCGCAACCTGCTCCACGATGTGCGCCACAACCGGGGGATGCCGTCCCAGGTCGACCGCACTCCCTTCGTGCCCGGGAGGAGCGTCGCGGTCAGCCCGGGTGCGGTGGTGTACCGCAGCGAGGTCTGCGAGGTGATCCAGTTCACCCCGACCACCGCCGAGGTGGACGCGCGGCCGCTGGTGATGATCCCGCCGCAGATCAACAAGTACTA
The DNA here is from genome assembly GCA_034666485.1 of Chloroflexota bacterium. Classification (GTDB taxonomy): domain Bacteria; phylum Chloroflexota; class Dormibacteria; order Aeolococcales; family Aeolococcaceae; genus CF-96. The sequence goes on along the minus strand of JAXDLS010000544.1, from coordinate 2,111 downwards.
CATCATGGACCTGGCGCCGGGCCGCAGCTTCATCGAGCACGCGGTGGCCAGCGGCATCCAGTTCTTCAGCATCAGCTGGCGCAACCCCAGGCCGGAGCACCGCGACTGGGACCTCGACACCTACGTGCAGGGATGCCTCGACGCCATCGGCACCGCCTGCGAGGTGACCGGCTCCCGGGACGTCAACCTCATGGGCCTGTGCGCCGGCGGCATCACCACCGCGATCACCCTGGCGCACATGGCCGCGGCCAGGGACCCGCGGGTGCACAGCGTGACCCTGCCGGTGACGATGCTGGACATGAGCGTGCCGTCGACCGCGGGCATCTTCTCCAGCGAGCGCCTCGCCGCCGCGGCGGTGCGCGAGTCGCGGCGCAGGGGCGTGCTCCCGGGCGACGAGATGTCGCGGGTGTTCGCCTGGATGCGACCCAACGACCTGGTCTGGAACTACTGGGTCAACAACTACCTGATGGGCAATCCGCCGCCCGCGTTCGACATCCTCGCCTGGAACAACGACACCACCAACCTGCCGGCGGCGCTGCACGCGCAGTTCCTGCGCATCCTGCTCGAGAACGCGCTCACCCATCCCGGGGAGGTCGAGGTGCCGGGCACGCCGATCGACCTCGGCGCGGTGAGGGTCCCCGCCTACGTGCTCGCCGGGGTGACCGACCACATCACCCCCTGGCGGGCCTGCTACCGAGCCACCGGCCTGCTCGGCGGCGAGAGCACCTTCGTGCTCAGCAACAGCGGCCACATCCAGGCGCTGGTCAACCCGCCCGGCAACCCCAGGGCGAGCTACTTCACCGGCCCCGAGCCGGGCCCCGACCCCGACGCCTGGCGCGCCGCCGCCACGGAGAACCGCGACAGCTGGTGGGGCCACTGGCTGCCGTGGGTGGGGGCGCGGGGCGGCCCGAAGCGGGCGGCGCCCGAGATGCTGGGCAGCCGCCGCAACCCACCCCTGGAGGCCGCCCCGGGCACCTACGTCCTCGATCAGGCCTGACCGCCCGTGAGCTGTCGATCGAGAGGCCGGCGTCGTATGGTTCGTGGCGCAACCGTCCTCGTCGCCGCCGGGAGCCATGGAGTGGCCGAGACCCTGGCCCACCGCATCTGCGGCATCGTCGCCCGGGCGGCGGTGCGCTGAGGTGGCAGGCGACCTGGGACGCGTGCGCGAGCTGGTCGGGGGCGAGCGCGGCCTCGCCGTGGTGTCGACGCTGCGCTCGGACGGGTCGGTGCACAGCGTGGTGGTCAACGCCGGGGTGACCACGCATCCACGGACGGGGGAGGAGGCGGTGGGCTACGTCGCCCTGGGCAGCGCGCTCAAGCTCCGCCACCTCCGCGCCCGGCCGCGCGCCACGGTGACCTGGCGGGTGGGGTTCCGCTGGCAGAGCGTCGAGGGTGCGGTGACGCTGATCGGCCCCGATGACCCGCTGGACGGCTTCGACCGCGCCACTCTCCCCCAGCTGCTCCGGGACGTCTACCTCTCCACCGGCGCCACCCACGACGACTGGCCGACCTACGACCGGGTCATGGCCGAGGAGCGCCGCTGCGTCGTGCTGGTCAGCCCGGACCGCGCGTATGGAGTAGGCTGACCCGGACGGTCGGCCGGAAGGCTCCCAACCCGCGCAGGCCGCGCCTTGGTCTCGACGCCCGATGCCGGGGACGAGACGCGATGGCACCTTGGGGGAGCATGACCGGTGATTCCCTGGAGGTCCCGTGACCGAAGCCCTCTCCGCCCTGGGTAGCCCGCCCTGCGGGTCGGTGCGCGACGCCGCACGTGTCTATCAGCTGCTGGAGGTGATCCGCCGGCTGGCCGTCGATCAGCCGATGCTGGAGTACCGCATCGGCGAGCTCCGCTCCCTCCTGGACGAGATGCTCAGCTGATCTCCGCCTGGGGGCCGTCGACCTCCAGAGCGGCACGGACCACCGACTCCGGCGCCCTCGATCCAGGCGTGCTTGAGCGAGGTGTGCTCGCCGGCGAAGTGGACCGGACCCTCCACGCTGGTGATCGCGGACTGGAACTGGGTCGGGTGTCCACGTCAGATGACCGAGAAGCGCTCGAGGACCGTCCGGAATGCCTCCGGCTCGACCCGGAGACCGCCGCCATCACCACGACG
>JAXDLS010000543.1:0-2763 GCA_034666485.1 Chloroflexota bacterium | reverse complement strand
CAGCATGCTCGCGGCCGAGGAGCCGGTGGCCGGGCTGGTGCTGCTCAGCTACCCCCTCCACCGCCCCGGGCACCCCGAGGAGCTGCGCACCGAGCACTGGCCTCGGATCGGCTGCCCGGTGCTGCTGCTCTCCGGCTGCGCCGACCCGTTCGCCCGTGTCGACCTGCTCCGCGCGGCGGTGCCGCTGCTCGCGGACGCCCGGCTGGTCACCTATCCGCGGATCGGCCACGGCCTGGGACCGGTGCTCGACGACGCCCTCGACCAGATCGCCATGTTCGTCGCCAGCCTGGGGGTGCGTGCGGAGTAGACTGCCGCGCATGATCGCAGCCATCTTCGGCGCCAAGCACATCATCCTGTACGTGGTCATCCTGATCGCGATCGCCGGCGTGCTGTACATGACGGTGGGTCGCAGCCGGACCTGACCAGAACTCACCTGGCATCAGGCCCGGCAGCTCCCGCCGGCGCAGTACCACTCTGCACTGTTGAAGGTCCAGGCGTTGTCGTTGCGGCGCACCCCGAGCAGCCGGCTGCTGACGCTCATCACGCTGACCTGCTGATACAGCGGGAGCTCGGGGAGATCGGCGGCGAGCAGCTCCTCGGCGCGCATGTAGGCGCGGCCGCGCTCGGCGAGCGACACCGCGGCTCGTCCCTCCTCGAAGGCGCGGTCGACCTCGGGGTTGTTCTCGCCGGTGACGTTGCCGCCCGCCCCCTGGTTTCCCGGCGAGGGGATCTGGTCGTCGGCGGGACAGGCTCCGCCGCAGTTGCCGTGGTAGGCCCCGTACCAGGTGTCGGGATCGGCGGCGCCGACGATCGTGTACATCGCCATCTGGAAGGCATGGGTGTTGAGCAGGCCGCCGTCCGCGAAGCCGCCGACCAGCCGCGCCGCCTTGACCGTGCTCAGCTCGGTGAAGATCCCCAGCCGCTCGAGGTCCGCCTGGACGGCGATCTGGGTCTGGTCGCGAGCGGCGTTGCCGGAGGTGGTGACCAGGCGCAGGTCCATGCAGCGGCCGGCGGCGTCGGCGCGGCCGCGGCCCCCGTGACAGGCCGCGCTGAGCCGGTAGCCTGCGTCCTCGAGCATCCGGACGGCGGCGGCGGGGTCGTGGCGGGTGGTGGGCACCCGGGGATCGCGGATGAAGCCGGAGCCGAGCGAGATCCACGAGTCGGGCGGGATCACCGTCTGGCCGCGGGCGATGGTCCGTACGATCTCCTCACGGTCGATGCCGGCGAGCATCGCGTGGCGCACCCGCACGTCGGCGGTGAAGGGGCTGGGCATCGCCTGCGGGCCGCAGCGACCGCCGTCGGCGTCGCAGAGGTTGAGGTCGATCTTCTCGGCGCCGGCCTCGGGGATGGTGAGCAGGCGCACCCTCCCGGAGCGGGCGACGCCGTCGAGCTCGGCGAGGAAGGCGAGCCGGAAGTCGAGGCCGACGTCGATCTCGCCGGCGCGAACCTGGTCGAGCTGGGAGTGCACGTCGGAGACCACCTTGAAGATCAGGCGGTCGATGTGCGGCTGGCGCTTCGCGTCCCAGTAGTGGTGGTTGCGCACCAGCACGATCTCGTGGGCGGGGTCGTAGCGCTCGAGCACGTACGGGCCGGTGCCGACGATGATCCGGTCGAGGGTGTCGGTGCCGCGGTAGGCGCTCGCATTCCCGGTGCCGCGCGTGAGGTCGACGGTCTGCGGGGTGCGCTCCAGGTCGAGGTTGTGCGCGAAGGCGTTCTCGAGCTGCCGGGCGGGGAGGATGCCGTACGTCCCGGAGCCGAGCGACAGGTAGGCGCCATAGGGGCTGCGGAAGCTCAGCGTCGCCTGCAGCGGGCCGTCCTCGGTGCAGCCCACCAACCGGTCGTAGCCGCTGGTGCCGCCCACCGCGGTGGGATTGTGGGCGCCGTAGCGGAGCCAGTAGAACTGCATGGTTGCGCAGACGTCGTGCGCCGAGAAGGGGCTGCCGTCGTGCCAGAGCACCCCGCCGCGCAGCCTCCAGGTGACGCACATCGCCGGCACCGTGTCCGCGCCCTGGTAGGTCACCCTGGGGCACCCCGCGGTCCGAACCTGGCCGTTCTCCACGGTGGGCACCTCGGTGGCGAGGTCGGGCCGCCAGAAGTCGGCGAGGCTGCGCGCGTTCGAGGTCTCGTCCTTCGACCGGTACCAGAGCAGTCCCTCCACCACCGGCGCGTCCACCGCGAAGGAGAAGCTCATCGAGTCGGTGATCCCGGCGGCGAGGAAGGAGGTGGGCTCCTGGGTGACGCCGAGGGTGAGGGTGCCGCCGCGGTTGGCGGGGTCGTCGGGACCCGTGTCCGGCGGCACCGGCGTCACCCCGCCGCCGCAGCCGCCGAGCACGGCGAGGGCGAGGGCCGCCGCCGCAACGCGCAGCCGCCGCCCGATCACGACGCGCGGTCGCCCGGCATCGGCGCGGCATCCACGCTGAGGTCGCGGCCGAAGGCGCGCTTGAAACGGCGGGCGAGCTCGGTGGACTGCCAGACCGCGCAGCCGGCGAGCCGGATCGTCACCATCCGCCGGCGGTCGTGCTGCCGCACCTGGGGCACCCCGTCGGAGTCGCCGGAGCGCCGCTCGATCTGGTCGGAGAGCGCGAGGATGACCGAGAGCTGCTCGACCGGCCGGCGGTCGGCGGCGGAGAGCACCGGCGCGTAGGCGCGGACGTTGGGACGGCCACCCCCGGCGCCGGCGATGGTGCTGGCCAGCAGGGCGATGCGCCGGTGGGTGAAGCCGCGGAGGTCGGCGGCGACGACGATCGCGGCGGCGTGCTCCCA
>JAXDLS010000542.1:0-2750 GCA_034666485.1 Chloroflexota bacterium | reverse complement strand
CTGGTGGTCGCAATCCGGGTTGGCGGCCTACCTCCTTTCGCAATCGACTGACAGCGGCCCTGGCTCGCCGAGATCGACCCCACCTCACCCGGCCATACCAGGGACTCACCCCGCGATGAGCTGCTGGCCGCCGTCGATGTCGAAGGTGGCGCCGGTGATCGCCGTGTTGGCCATGAGGTGGACGGCCAGGGCGGCGATGTCGGCCGGGCCGACGACGCGTTGGATCGGCAGGGTGGTGCGGAGCTGCTCGCGGCGCGCCTCCAGCTGGTCGCCGAGGAGCGCCGCCGAGAGCGGCGTGTCGACGAACCCGGCCGCGATCAGGTTCACGCGGATGGGCGCCAGCTCCACCGCGAGGTTCCTCGTCAGAGCGGGAGTCGCGGCCGTGAGCCCCGAGAGGAACGCCATGCCCACCGCCGCCCGGCGACCCTCGACGCCCCCCATGAGGATGAGATCGGCACCCTCGGCCCGGGCCCGCCGAGCTGTCTCGAGCCCGATGCCCGCGCTGCCGCCGATCACGACGACGGTCTGTCCGAGCAGTTCCGGTGCCCGCTGGGTGGGAACGGGAGTGGTTGCGCTGGTCATGGTGTCCTCCTCACCCCGTCATGCTCGCCATCTGCGCGGCCATCGGACTGACCGGCCGAGGCATGTCGGCAATCTCCATGCGGAGCGCCTTCAGAGCGGCGTCGTAGATCCCCGAGAAGCTTGGAAAGGGCTGGATCGTGTCGCTGAGCACGTCGAGCGGGACGTGTGCGCGGATGGCAAGCGTCGCCTGCTGCATCCACTCACCGGCTTCCGGCCCGAGCGCGTAGGCGCCGGTCAGTCGCTCGCCATCACTGAGCAGCGTCAGGAAGCCGTTGGATTCGGCGTAGGCGTGGGTGTAGGTGGCGGTCTTCGGCACCTCCGACACGAGCGCGGAGGCGCTGTACGTCGCTTCGGCCGCGCCCACCGCCGCGGCCTGCGGATCGGTGTAGGTGACTCGCGGAACCGCCTCGTAGTTCGCCGGACGCGGATCGCCGAGGATGTTCGCCGCGACCACGTCGCCCTCGTATTCGCCGACGTGGGTGAGCGGCCAGATGCCGTTGACGTCGCCGATCGCCCAGAGGCGCTCACCCGCGCGCAGGTGCTCGTCGACCGGGATCCCGTGGGGGTTGGCCTCGACGCCGACCGTCTCGAGACCGATCCCCTCGACGCGAGGGCGCCGACCGGTTGCCACCAGCAGCCGGTCGCCCCGCAGGTCCATGCCGCCATCGAACTGCAGGACATACTCGTCACCCTCCCGCCGCACGGCGGAGGCATGCTTCCCGAGCCTCAGTTCGATTCCGTCCCGGCGCAGGGCCTCGCTGAGCGCCTCGCCCAGTGGCGCGGGCTCGCGGGGAAGCACGCGGTCGGCGCCCTCGACGACCACCGCCTCGCCGCCGAGACGGCGCACGACCTGCGCAACCTCGACGCCTGCGGACCCGCCACCCAGCACCAGAAGGCGGCGCGGGACAGCCTTCATACCCGTCGCCTCGCGGGTGCCCCAGACGCCCTCGAGCTCACGGAGTCCCGGGATCGGAGGCACGATCGGATCTGAGCCGGTCGCCACGACGATGTGCTCCGCGGTGTGGCGCACGCCCTCGACCTCGACCACGCCGGTACCGGCCAGCCGGCCCGTGCCCCGCAGCAGGTCGATGCCCCGGCCGGCCAGCCAGCGCACCTGGCCGGCGTCGGAATAGCCGGACACCATGAAGTCCCGCCAGGCCAGCGCGGCCTGAACGTCGACCTGCGCGCTCGCGCCGGCCTCGCGCGCGCCCTGCACCGCCTCGCCCGGGCGCAGCAGCGACTTCGACGGAATGCAGGCCCAGTAGGAGCACTCGCCGCCGACCAGCTCTCGCTCGACGACGGCGACGCGCAGCCCGCGCGCCGCCAGCGCCGCAGCGCAGTGCTCTCCGGGCGCCCCGCCGCCGAGAACGATCACGTCGTAGTCGCTCACGAGGGCAGCTGCGCGCCGGCCTGCTCGCGCACCATGTAGTCGGCGTACCAGTCGGGCCAGTTCGCATCCGCCTTGCCGATCCGCTTCTCGTGCTCGCCGTGGGCGGCCGCCGCGCGCCGCAGCGCGCTCGCCAGATCGTGCGCCGACGCGAACGTCGTCGCCGCGGGGTCGACGCGACTCGCGTCGCCGCTGCGATCCTCGGTCGTACTCATCGCTGCCTCCCTGGGTCGATCGGTACTTCCTCTCGCCAATCTAGATGACCGGCCGCCCAGCAGTCCATCGCCGGTATGAACCCTCCACAGCAGGATCGGCTCGGGCTTCAGCGCGGCGTCAGGGTCAGGGAGACTCGTCGGGACCGATACAGGTCGCGGCACGGAGCTCACCGGACCTCCTGTCCCATCCGTGGAAGTGCGAGTAGTCGCCCGCGGCCCAGGCCTCGCGGAGCCCCGGCGCACTCAGATCCCAGTCCGGGCGAATCTCGCTCGTCGCCGCGCGCAGGTCACGCCAGAGCTCGTCGACCGACGGGCGACCCCAGAACCAGTAGCCGTTGTAGACGCTGTGAATCACCAGTCCCGGCTTGAGCACGAGCGTGTGCGGGATCATCGGGTCATGCTCGGGGTCGGTGTACTCCTGGATGTCGAGATCCTTCTGGATCGTCCGCCCGGGGTCGGAGAGGAAGGTCCAGTGGGCGCCGACCGACGCGCGGAGCTCCTGCAGCGTGTGGTGCTCGTCGGTCGAGATCGTGACCATCTGGGTGTAGGCCACCGCGACCTTCGAC
>JAXDLS010000541.1:0-4646 GCA_034666485.1 Chloroflexota bacterium | reverse complement strand
CAGGCGATGTCCAGGGTGTTGCGGGTCATGGTCTCGAAGGTGCGGATGCCCCGCTCGCAGAGGATGACGTTGTAGTTGCCCTGGGAGAGCACGTACTCGGCGCTGAGCAGCCACTCCTCGATGGTGTTGCTGAGCCCGCGCTTGAGCAGCACCGGGCGGCTGTGGCGGCCGACCTCGCGGAGCAGGTCGAAGTTCTGCATGTTGCGGGCGCCGATCTGGACGATGTCGGCGATCTCGGCGACCGACTCCACCTCGCTCGGGGTCATCACCTCGGTGACCACCGGCAGCCCGGTCTGCCGCCGCGCCTCGGCGAGGTGCTGCAGCCCGGCCCGGCCCAGGCCCTGGAAGGCGTAGGGCGAGGTCCGCGGCTTGAAGGCGCCGCCGCGGAGGATGTGGCCGCCGCCGTCGCGAACCGCGCGGGCGGTCTCCAGCAGCATCTCCTCGCCCTCGACGCTGCAGGGGCCGGCCATGATCACGACCTCGCCGCCGCCGATGGTGAGCCCGTTGGGCAGGGTGATCACGGTGTCGGAGCGGCGGAACTCGCGGCCGCTCAGCTTGTACGGCCGGGTGATGCGGATGACGTCCTCGACCGACGGGTCGTGGGTGAAGGCGTCCTTCACCGAGAACGGGTCGTGGCCGATGACGCCGATCACGGTGCGGTCCTCACCCTCGCTGAGGTGGGTCTTGAGGCCGCGCGCCTCGACCCTTCCGCAGATGCGGTCGATGTCGGCTCGGCTGGCGCCGGACTTCATGACGATGATCATCGGTGGACCTCGGAGGGCCGCTGCCCGTGGCTGGCGGTGGCGGGCTCGGGCAGCTGACCGGTGCGGGCGCGCTCCAGCTCCTCTTTGATGGCGCGCGCGCCGCGCAGGTAGACGTGGCGCACCTCGCGCTGGCTGCGCTCGGTGTTGACGAGGATCAGCACCCGCACGCAGCGGGGGATGCTGCGCGAGTTCCCGTAGGGGACGTCCATCTCCTGTCCGCAGATCAGCGGGACGTCGACCCATCCGAGCTGGCGCGCGGCCACCGCGGGGAACTCGCTGTGCAGGTCGGGCGAGGTGGTGAACCAGGCGCCGGCCACCTGCTCGGCGTCGATGCCGTTGGCCTCGATGAGGGCGGCGAGCATCTCCCGGGTGGCCTCGACGATGCCCGCCGGATCGTCCACGTCCACGGTGGTGGCGCCGCGAACGCCGCGCACCGCCGTCATCGGGTCAGTGGGGGTGTCCCCCCCCTCGCCACGGCGGCGGAGCCGCCTTCGCTCACCCCGCCCCATCTGATGAGCGAGCTCATGCCTCCCCCAGCATCTCGGCGAGGAAGCGCTCGACGGCGGCCACCGGAGCGGCGGGCGCCGCGCCGATGCGGTCGATCAGCGCCGCACCCACCACCGCGGCCTCGGCGCGGCCGCGCAGAGCGCGCATGTGCTCGTGCCGCGAGAGGCCGAAGCCGAGGGCACGGGGCAGGGTGGTCACGGACCGGACGCGCATGAGCAGGTCGATCGCCTCCCGGGAGATGTGCGTCCGCGCCCCGGTGGTCCCGGTGACGCTGACGCAGTAGACGAAGCCGGTCGCCCGGCGACAGGCGGCCACGAGCCTGGCCGCCGTCGTGGTGGGCGCGACCAGCAAGATTAGGGCAAGCCCGGCCGCGTCCGCCGCCTCGCGCAGCTGCGCCGCCTCGTCGTCGGGGAGGTCGGGGACGATCACCGCCTCCGCGCCCACCGCCGCCGCCTCGGTGCAGAAGCGCTCCAGGCCGAAGGCGAGCACCGGGTTGACGTAGGTCATGAAGGCGATGGGGATGGTCAGCCCCCGGTTTCGGGCCTCGGCGACCGACGCCAGCGCCCCGGCCACGGTGACCCCGTTGGCAAGCGCCTGCTGCGAGGCGCGCTGGATGGTGGGCCCGTCGGCGAGGGGATCGCTGAAGGGGATGCCCACCTCGGCGGCGAGGCAGCCGGCACGCTCGACCGCGGCGAGCAGCGCGGGGGTGTCGCCGGGGTTCGGGAACCCCGCGGTGACATAGGGGATCAGCCCCGGCAGGCCGTCCGGCGGCCGGCGGGCGAACGCCTCGGCGAGCCGGGAGGCGGGCGTCGCCACGCTCACCGGATCATCTCGGTGCTGGAGTGCTCGCGCACGGTGTCGATGTCCTTGTCACCGCGGCCGCTGAGGCAGACCAGCACGATGCCGTCGGCGGGCATGGCCTCGGCGATGCGCCCGGCGGCGCTGAGCGCGTGGCTCGACTCCAGCGCGGGGAGGATGCCCTCGAGCCGGCAGAGCAGGTGGAACGCGGCGAGCGCCTCGTCGTCGGTGACGGCGCGGTACTCGGCGCGGTCGGTGTCGCGCAGCCAGCTGTGCTCCGGTCCGACGCCCGGGTAGTCGAGCCCCGCGCTCACCGAGTGGGTCGCGACCACCTGGCCGTCGTCGTCCTGCATCAGGTAGCTGTAGGAGCCGTGGAGCACCCCGGGGCGGCCGGCGCTGAGCGGCGCCGCGTGGTCGCCGCTCTCGAGGCTGCGGCCCGCGGCCTCCACCCCGACCAGGCGCACCCCCGGGTCGTCGACGAAGGCGGTGAAGATGCCGATGGCGTTGCTGCCGCCGCCGACGCAGGCGACCACGGCGTCGGGCAGCCGTCCCCAGCGCTCCATCGCCTGGGACCGGGCCTCGTCGCCGATCACCCGCTGGAGGTCGCGCACCAGGGTCGGGTAGGGGTGCGGCCCCACCGCGCTGCCGATCACGTAGTGGGTGTCGCGCACGTTGGTGACCCAGTCGCGGATGGCCTCGTTGGTGGCGTCCTTGAGGGTGCGCGAGCCGGTGCGCACCTCCCGCACCTCGGCCCCCAGCAGCCGCATCTTGTAGACGTTGAGCGACTGCCGGCGCATGTCCTCCTCGCCCATGTAGACGATGCAGTCGAGGCCGAAGCAGGCGCAGGCGGTGGCGGTGGCCAGGCCGTGCTGGCCGGCACCGGTCTCGGCGATGATCCGGCGCTTGCCCATGCGGCGGGCGAGCAGCACCTGTCCGAGCGCGTTGTTCAGCTTGTGCGCGCCGGTGTGGAGCAGGTCCTCGCGCTTCAGCCAGATACCGGCGCCGCCGTGGTGCCTGGTCAGCCGTCCCGCCTGGCTGATCGGCGTCGGCCGGCCGCCGTAGTCGCGCAGCCAGCCGGCGAGGTCGTCGCGGAACGCGGGGTCGGCGAGCGCCTCCTCGGAGGCGGCGGTCAGCTCCTCGAGGGCGGGCACCAGGGTCTCGGGCACGTAGGCGCCGCCGAAGCGGCCGAAGCGGCCGGGGGCACCCGCCGGCAGGGTCATGCCCTCCCCCCCGCCGCCGCGGGCGCGGCCCCGACCAGGTCGAAGGCGGCGCGTGCGGTGCGCACGAAGGCGCGCACCAGCGCCGGGTCCTTCACCCCCGGGGCGCTCTCCAGGCCGCTGGAGGCGTCGACCCCGCGGGGCCTGACCGCGGCGATGGCGTCGGCGACGGTGTCCGGCCGCAGGCCCCCGGCGAGGATCACGGGGCGGTGCCGGGCGACCTCGACGGCCCAGGCCGCCGGCAGGCGCCGGCCGGTGCCCCCGGGGAGCGCGGCCGGGTCCTCGGGCGCGGAGTCGAGGAGGAGCAGCGACGCCGGCCACCACGGGTCGGTGTAGGCGTGGGCGGCGCTGCGGGCGTTGAGGGCGCGGATGACCGGGACCGCGGTCTCCGCGACCAGCCCGGGATCGACCTCCCCGTGGACCTGCACGGCGGCGAGCCGGTGGCGGGCGGCGAGGTGGTCGCAGAGTGCGGCGGGGGGCTCGACCAGCACCCCGACCAGGTCGGCGCGCCCCGCCACCGCCTCGCGGACGGCGTCGGCGGCGCGGTCGTCGACATGCCGCGGGCTGCGGGCGACGAAGACCAGGCCGACCAAGTCGGCGCCCGCATCGACGGCGGCCTCCGCGATCTCGGCGGTGCGCACCCCGCACACCTTCACGAACACCGCGGCGCGCGCTCCAGCGCCGCCGCGCGGGCGGCGGCGGCGAACTCCGCGCAGCGTCCCCCGGGCTCGCCGGCGCGCATCAGCGCCTCCCCGCAGAGCACCGCATCGGCCCCCTCCGCCACCAGCCGGGCGGCGTCGGCGGCGCTGGCCACCCCCGACTCGGCGACGCAGACGGTCCCCGGCGGAACCAGGCCGCGCAGCCGCGAGAAGGTGGCCAGGTCGGTGCGCAGGGTGCGCAGGTCGCGGTTGTTGATGCCCACCAGGGCGGCGTCCGCGGCCACCGCGATGGCCACCTCCTCGGCCTCGTGGGCCTCGACCAGGGCGGCGATGCGGCACCGCGCCGCCGCCTCGAGGCACTCGTCCACCCCGGCGGGGCCGAGCACGGCGACGATCAGCAGGACCGCGTCGGCGCCGGCCACCCGGGCCTCGGCCACCTGGAGCGGGTCGACGACGAAGTCCTTGCGGAGCACCGGCAGCGCGGCGGCGTCGCGGGCGGCGACCAGGTCGGCGAGCGAGCCGCCGAACGAGGGCCCGTCGGTCAGCACCGAGAGCGCGGCGGCGCCGGCGGCGGCGTAGCCGCGCGCGGTGGCCGCGCAGTCGAGCCCGGGCCGGAGCGAGCCGCCGCTGGGAGAGCGGCGCTTCATCTCCGCGACGATGCGGCCGCCGCGCAGCGCCGCCTCCAGCGGGCGCACCGGCGG
>JAXDLS010000540.1:0-3458 GCA_034666485.1 Chloroflexota bacterium | reverse complement strand
GGGAGCCCGGCCGCCGACCGGCTCCCGCCAGCGCCGCCCCGCCGGCCGGGCCGGCCCCTCGACCGCGGGGCCGGACGCCGCCGCCGCTCCTCCCCGATCCGGCGGGGCCATCCCATCGGTCGCGGGGGGCCACCGGCGGCGCGGGTCGGGTGCCGCCCTCGGGCCGGGCCTCGACGTGCCCGTCCACTTCTCTCGATCGGCACCGACCCCGCGCCCGCCGACCGGGCGGGGTTCCGGCTCTCGGGCACCCCTGCCGCGGCGGCCCGCTCCGCGCCGCGGGCGGCTGCGCCGCCGAGGCTGCCGGGGTGCGCCCGCGGCGGCGCTGGACCCTCCGGCAACCACTCTCCTGGGGGGATCGTCCGATTTGGGGCGTTCGTGGCCGGATCGCGTTGTCACGATCCGGTGATATGGGCTGGATGGGGATGCGCCGCGGGGCAAGTTCGCGACATAATCAGCACAAACGATGGGGGAGCGTCCGAGTCGGAGGGAAGGAACTCGGGTTCCGGGGTCCGACGGCTCCGGACAGGCAGAGGAGGCGTTCGCATGGCAAGGGCATCGCAGGCAGCATTGACCGTCCAGGCGGTCGTGTTCGGCTTCGACCCCGACCCCGGCACACCGTCGACCCGGGCACTGCAGGTCCTCACGGTGCGCTCCGGGGTGCCCACCGCCGATGTCGAGCGCGGCGAGACCTGCGCCGAGGCCGCCCTGCGGGCATGCACCGAGGCCGGGCTCGACCTCGAGGGGGGCCGGCGGGGCAGCCGTGGCCACCGCTCGGCGCTGCACCTCGTCGGCCTCGGCGACGAGCCGGGCAGGGGCAACCGCGCGCTGGTGGTCCAGTACTACGGCACCGCGCCCTTCGGCGAGATCACCGAGGGGCCCGGGCGCTGGGCGCCGCTGGGCCGTTCGCTCCGCCTCGACGCGGTCGCGTCCGCCGCTCTCAAGCAGGCGGTCGAACGGCTCCGGGCCGACACCAAGAACGTCGCCGGCGCCGCCGCCCTGCTCGGTGACGTGTTCACCGGAGACGACCTGCTCCGGCTCCACATTGCCCTGCACGGCGGCCCCAAGAGCAGCGAGCGCACCTTCCGCCGCCGCGTCCAGGAGCTCCGCGACAGCGGCGTGCTCCGGCCGGTGCGGGACAGCGAGGTGGCCGCCCTGCGCCTGCGGGTGCCCCGCTTCCGCTCCCCGGCCGGCACCGGCGGCCGTCCCCCCGAGCTGCTCCGCTACTCGGGCAGCGGGGGTGAGGAGGAGCAGCTCGCCGGCCTCAGGACACGCCGCAGCGCCTGACGCTCAGCCGGCGTCGGCCGGCCAGGGCGGCTCCCCGGCGGAGAGCACCAGGGTCACGGGACCGTCGTTCTCCAGGCGCACCCGCATGTGGGCGCCGAAGCGGCCGGTGGCCACCCTCAGCCCCAGCCCGCGCAGCGCGTGGGAGAAGATCTCGCACAGCCGTTCGGCCTCCGCTGGCGGCCCGGCACCGAGGAACGAGGGCCGGTGCCCGCGCGAGGTGTCCGCGTAGAGGGTGAACTGGCTCACCACCAGCACCTCGCCGCCGGTCGAGCCCAGGTCGCGGTTCATCCGTCCCGCCTCGTCGGCGAGGACGCGCAGGGTGCCCACCCGCCCGGCGAGGTGCCGCGCCGTGTCCTCGGTGTCGCCGGGGCCGCAGCCGAGCAGCACGCAGAGGCCGGGCCCGATCGCGCCCACCACCTCGCCGCCGACGAGCACCTCGGCGCCGGTCACCCGCTGGACGACGGCCCGCACCGGGCTGCTAGCGGAGGAAGCGGAGGCCGCGGTAGATGCGCATCGCCTCCGCCTCGGCCTCGAGGAAGCTGTCGGCCGAGGCCCGCATCCCGTGGACCAGGAAGCTCCAGGCGCGCCGTTCGGGGTCACCGCCCTCGACGGTGCCGAAGGCGAATCCCAGGGCGCGCGGCGGGTACATCTCGATCACCGCCCCGGGCAACCGCTTGTAGATCGGCCGGGCGACCAGGATCGCCTCCAGGGCCGACCCGTCCTGCAGCCGGCCCCCGCAGAGGTCGATGGAGCGGAGCTTGGCGATGGGATTGCCGGGGTCGCGAATGGTGACGGTGGTCCCGAAGCGCTCGGAGACGTCGCGGAGCATGAAGAGGAGGGCGAGCGCGTCGGTCTCGTCCCCGCGCAGCCGCACGAACCCCGCCGCCGACAGCGGCCCGAGCGTCCGCGCCTCCGCCTCCGCCGCGATCTGGGCGTGGCGGAAGAACTCCATGGAGAAGAGGTCACCCGACCGGGCGTCGGCCAGCCAGGGGACGTCCCCGCGCCACTCCCGCAGCCCGGCCAGCCGCTGGAAGCGCGCGTGGAAGGCCTCGCGCTGCTCCGCCTCCAGCCTCCGGACCCTGACGTGAATGACGCGGCCCATGGAGCCATTCTACGGGGGGTTCCGGGCTCCGCCACGCTCCCCACCGGGTCGGGTACCCTTCCGTGCCCGGGCCGAGGTAGCTCAGTTGGTAGAGCACGGGTCTGAAAAACCCGGTGTCGTCAGTTCGATCCTGACCCTCGGCACCAGTGGTGGTAACGGTTCTCCCCGGCGGTCGGTGACAGGGCGGCGGCCACAGCACTCAGTGTGCACTCAGTTGCCCCGCAGGGGCTGCTGCTCGACGCGCCGATGGGGTCGTCGGCACGGGGCCGATCCCGTGGGGTGGATGGCGACAGTGCCGACCAATCGAGGGTTCCCGATGTTCGCTCTGGTTGTGCGATTTGACCTGCTCCCTGGGGGCGGGGCCGGCCTTCGACGAGCTGGTGGACAAGACGCTCGTGGTGATCAGGGCTAGAGCCGGGGACGCTTGTCTAGGCGTGCCACTTGGTCGAGGGCGTCCCCGACGCCCGGATCTTGTACGAGCTCTACGCGGACCGTGCGGCGCGCGAGCCAGCTCGAGGTGCCGGTCACGGAGCTGACCGGGTCGCCGCCGAGGGTCAGCCATGACCCGGAGGCGAAGTACGCTGCGGTCGACCGCATCCGTCTTGCCCTGAGCGAATTCGACTTCCTCAGCCTGCTCCTGCAATCGGGAAGTGCGGAGGTGATTCCGGCCCCAGATGATGGCGGCCTGACGGAGCTGGTGCGACACGCCTGGGTGCTCACGCACGAGAGCCTCTACACGGGGCTGACTCCCCTGCTGTGTAATCTCCTCGGCGCCGCGGAGGAGGCGGCGAGGTCTCGCATGGGGGCGGGGCGAGAGCGGGCTTTCGGCGCCCTGGCCGACGTCTACCAGGTCGCGGCCGCCGTGATGGCGAAGCTCGGCGAGACCGACCTCGCGTGGTCGCCGCCGACCGGTCGGTGATGGCGGCGGAGCGGGCGGGCGCACCGCTCCAGGCGGTGGCCGGCGTGTATCGCCTCGCGCAGGCGTTCGTCAGCGGCTGGCGGCGACCAGGCAGAGCGCGCCGCCTCGTCCGCGGCGCTCGCCCTGACGTCCGGTCCACGGCGGCCCGCCCGA
>JAXDLS010000539.1:0-7468 GCA_034666485.1 Chloroflexota bacterium | reverse complement strand
GCCGGCGCCGAGGAGGAGCGCCACCAGGCCGCCGACGAGCCCTCCGCGGCCGGAGGCGGGGCGGGGGGAGCGGGCGGGCGGAGCCTCCGGCCAGCCCGACGGGGGAGGCGGCGGCCAGCCCGCCGGGACGGGCGCCGTCGGGGGGGCGGGCGTGTGGAGTTCGCTCATGTCGACAGTCTCGTACCCGCCCATCACGTCCTCGTAAACCACGATGTGAAAAGAGGTGGCGATCCCGCTGCGCTGCGGCTACCCTATGCGTCCCCCGGCCTCCCTCCCCCCTGCGGGGGTGTCCCTCGCGCCGCTCCGGGACGGCGACCCCGCCCGATCGGCGGCCCTCGGTGGCATGCCACTAGAGGCGTTATGGGTATACCCGGTTCGCTCCTATTGGCACCTACCAACCCCCTTGGTAACGTCCGGCCGATCCAGGGATGTGGAGGATGTGGAGGAGGTGACGGTGCTCGCAGAGTTGAGTGACACCACGGTATTCAGCGTGTGGGTGGCGAGTGTGCTCGGATCGGCCATGGCGGTCATCGTCGTGGTCTGGCTGATCTGGGGCATCACGAAGAGTGCGCTGACCATCGACGAATACGCCGACACGGTGATCGTGACGGCCCTACGGATCCTCGAGAACACCACCCCGCTCGCAGCCGTGGAGACCACGGTGGCGGTGGGGGTGGACCTGCTGAACACGGTCCGGGGCATCGAGGCAGGCGGGGCCGCCATCCTGGCGACCGCGGCCGCGGGCCCGGGAGGAGGGAGGTGACCATGCTCGCGGTCAGCGATGTCGAGGTGTACACCCTCTGGTGGATCGCGGTGGCGGTCGCCTTCGTGGTGGTGATCGTGGCCGCGGGGCTGCTCACCAACATCCTGGTGGTCGCGAAGAACATCGGCGGCAACGTGGCGACGATCCTCGGCGCCGGCGCGAAGATCCTCGACAACACCACCCGGCTGCGGCTGCTGGTCAGCGTGTACGGAGCGGTGGTGCCGATCCGGACCACGGCGCTGCACATCAACGAGGTGTGCGCGGCGATCGCCGGTCACGGCAAGGTGTGCAGGCACTGCCCCACGTGCGTCAGCCCGCGGGACAAGGTCACGCCGAGCCTGGGCACCTGGAGCAGGTGAGCTCCGCGCAGGTTCGGTACCGGACGACGAGTCGGACAGGAGGATTTGGGTTGTGCCAGGGCTGATGCTGGGCTTGACCTTTCTGGCGGCGACGGCTCTGCTGCTGGTGGTGGCGGGCTACGTGATCGCGATCACGCGGGTGCTGCGCAACTTCGGCGCCCGGCAGGGCAGTGATCTGGAGAAGATCGTCGGCGCACTCAAGGCCATCGTGGCCGAGACCGCGATCCTCCACGCCATCCCCGAGGTCAACAAGGAGCTGCGCACCATCGGTGCCGGCCTCCAGTCGATCGACGGGCATCTCATCACCTTCGTGCAGGCGCAGGAGTAGAGGACATGGGATTGCTGGCCTTCGTTCCCAGTGACGGCTTCCTGCTCGCCTGGGGGATCTTCCTGCTGGCGGTGACGGTGCTCATCGTGCCGGTGCTGCTGGTCCTGCTGGCGCGGCTGATCGTCGTGGCCCTGAAGATCAACAAGCACGCGGCGGATGCGGCCGCGGCCGCCGCCCAGATCCGCGGCAACAGCGAGCCCGCGGCGCAGCTGGCCGAGACCCTCCGGGTCGCCGGTGAGCTGCTCGAGGTGGCGCGCACCGTCGAGGCCCACGGCGTGGTGCTGGAGAAGGTGCTCACCCGGCACCTGCCCCAGCAGCAGACGGCGCGACGCTGATGCTGGCCGTTCTCGACGCCGCCACCCTCGGCTATCTGACCGGCGTGCTCTTCGGGGTCATCGCCCTCGCCCTGGTGGTCTCGCTGACCATCGTGAACGCCGTCCTCGCCAAGGTGGGAGGCGGCCCCGGAAGCCACCTCGCGTCGGTCGGCGAGAGCCTCGGCAAGGTGGCGAGCAACACCGACCCGGTTCCGCCCACGCTGCTGGCCATCAACGACGGCCTGGCGGCGCTGGCCAAGGAGATGCGCGCCATCCTGGCGCACCTCGCCACCGGCAAGGCCGTGTTCGACGGCTACGCCGACGGCACCATGGGCCGCTGAGGCCCGACGTTCCGACAACCCAATCAGGCGAGGAGAACCGATGCAGTACCGGCCCTACTCACTCTCGGCTCGGACGTACACCCTCTGGCTGTTTGGCCTGCTCGGGGTGATCGTCTGTGTGGTGGCCGTGGTCTTCCTGCTGGCGCGCGTGCTGATCGCGGCCAACTCCATCAATGACAAGGCTGCCGACATCAAGCAGCTCGGCGGGACCATCAACGAGAGCACGGCCGCGGTCCTGCAGCTCACCAAGACCAACCAGGTCGCCAGCTCGATCCTCACGGACGTCCAGCCGCTGAGCGGGCAGCTGAACCAGACCCTGGGCACCGCCCAGGGCATCTCCGGCCTCGCGAGCTCGATCAACGGCACCGCCGGCTCGATCGACAGCGTCGCCGGCCAGATCGCCAACACCGCGTCCTCGATCGACCGCAGCGCCGGCTCCATCGTCGGCTCCGCGACCTCCATCGACTCGAAGGTGAGCGACATCGACACCAAGCTGGCCCAGGTGCTGACCACGGCCAACTCGATCAAGGCCGACACCGGCGCCATCCGCGGCACCGGCACCCAGATCAACGCCAACGCCAACGCCATCGACTGCAACCTGAACGGGCTCGCCGCCGTGATCGGCGCTCCGGGAAGCAGCCCCGGCAAGTGCAACCAGAACTGATCCGATGACACGAGGCGCACTGACCACACTCTCCCTCGCGGCGTTCGCCGTGCTGACCGCCGCAGTGCTGATCTGCGTCGGTCTCACCGGCAGCGCCCTCCTGGAGGCGAACGACCGGCTGGCGACGATCGACACCGCCCTCACCTCGGTCAAGGGTCACGCCGACCCGCTCACCTTCCAGGTCACCAAGGTCAACGAGTCGCTGACCAGCATCGAGCAGAGCCTGGCTCCGCTCCACTCCCAGGCCGACACCCTCAACGGGATCCTGAGCAACGTGAAGCAGACCCTCACCAACGCCGACGGCACGGTGAAGAGCGTCAACAGCAAGGCGACCACCGCGGAGGGCAGCCTGGTCCCCGCCGACAAGAACCTGGCGACCACCGACCGGTCGCTCATCCATGCCAACCCCAATGTCGGGACCATCCAGAGCCAGGCGGCCCAGGCGCTGGGCATCCTCCAGCCGGTGGAGAACGACCTGGCGACGATCTCGGGCCTGCTCATCAGCACCAATGGACATCTGTCCAGCGCGTGCAAGAAGTCCGAGAACGCGCCGCTGACCAACTCGAAGACGGCGTGCCCCTGATGGCTGCCAGATACGCGACCAACGACCCGCAGACGCTGCGTGCGCGTCCGCTCATCCTCGCCTACTGGGTGATGCCGCTGGCCACCGGCCTCGCGGTCACCGCCACCGCGGCGGGGATGCTCATCGAGACCCTGTTGCTGGCCAACCGGATCGACGCGAACGTCACCCCGATCACCCAGTCGGTGGGTGACATCAAGCTGCACACCGACACCATCGCCGTGCTGTCCAACGTCGACAAGTCGGCGGCCGGGATCAAGTCGGCGGCCGACCCGCTGACCGGCCAGGCCACCAAGATCCTCGCCTCCGTCGGCGACATCCAGTCGACGGTGAGCCAGATCGACAGCAACACCGGGAGCATCCGCTCCCGCGCCGGGGCCATCGACGCCACCGTGGGCTCGATCGCGCCGCACGTCCTGCACATCGCCCTGCCGGCGGAGTCGATCGAGGCCCGGATCCCGACGACCGTCGGACTGGCCAGCTCGATCCTCGCCGTGCTCGCCCAGGTGAAGGGCGACACCGCCGCGCTGCTGGTGACCGGAGAGCTTCCGTCCATCAACGGACATGCCAGCTCGATCGACTGCAAGCTGGGCACGGGAGGGTCCTGCAAGTGAGACCCGGTGAGCGCAAGCTGGTTCACGGCTTCGCGGTCTTCGAGGGGATCGCGTTCCTGGGCGCCCTGATCCTGTTCCTGGTGGTCATCGGGAACACCCTGGTGCGCATCAACGACAACCTGGGGAGCACGGCCAGCTCGGCCAACGCGGTCGACGCCAGCGCCAAGACCCTCCCCGGGCTGGTCGACTCGATCACCAACTCGCTGACGGCGATCAACAACGACGTCAAGCCGGTCAAGGGCCAGCTCGACTCGATCAACAGCGGCCTGGGCAGCACCCAGAGCGGTCTCGGCACCGCCGACAGCAACCTGACCGCCATCAACGGGTCGCTCCAGCACATCGAGGGCAACCTCACCCTCGCCGACCAGTACGCCCACCGCGTCGCCGTCGCGCTGATCGCCGACGATGCCGGGCTCGCCCAGGTCATCACCAAGGTGATCGACCTGATCAACGCCGCGGGCGGAATCCATGGGGATGCCGCCAACATCGGCACCGCTGCGGTGCCCATCAACGACCATCTGCACAGCATCTCGACGAAGACGAACAATCTCTGCCGGGCGGTTCCGCTGGCCGGCTGCTAGCCACGACGATCGATCATCTTCTGACGCACGTGCGCATCGCCGCGGCCGGGGGCCTCGCCCTCTGCATCCTGCTCTCAGGATGCGGGGGGTCGGGGACCCCGGCCGCAAGCACGGCCTCGGCGTCGGCCTCCGGGCTGACCCGTCACATCGACCGCGACGCGGGGTTCCAGATCGACTATCCCAGCACCTGGCACGCGTACCAGCCGGCGGACCCCAAGGTGCAGTACCTGGTCGGTCCCGACGACCACGACTTCGTCCAGGTGCGGGTCATCTCGCCGCTGCCGGCGAGCTTCGGACCGGGCGACCTCCAGGCGATGAAGAAGATCAGCGACGCGCTGCTCTCGGGGCAGCCGATCAACATCGTGCAGGAGTCGCAGATCACCGTCTCCGGGCTTCCCGGGTACCAGTACGTCTACACCTTCAAGGATCCATCGGGGCAGATCGGCGTGCACATTCACGTGTTCCTCTTCCAGGCCAACCGGCTGATCACCCTGGTCTTCCAGGCGCTGCCGGAGGCGCAGCTGAAGGCGCTGGCGAAGACCTACGACGCCGTGCTGGCAAGCTTCAAGGTGATTCCCGTGACCGCGGCCAGCCCGACAGCGACTCCGACGTGATGACCGCGCCGCCGAACGGCGGTCGCGGGCCATCGCAGCGGACCGCGATCGAGAGCATCGAGGAGGCGACCGTCGAGGCCCGCACCGGGGGGCACACCCTCGGTGGCTTCGTCCGCCGCTGCAACTCGGCGGGGTACGGGTTCTTCGCCCGGTGCCGCGTCTGCCGCATCGAGGTGGCGGTGCACCGCAGCGCCGCCGGCTGGAACCACAGCCTCGAGGCGCCCGCCTGCCAGGCCGACGCCGGGGGCACGCCGATGCCATCGCGGAACGGGCAGAACGGGCACAACGGCCACGGGGGGTAGGGGGCCGCCTCCCCACACCCCTCTCAGCCCTCAGCCTGCGGGCGGCACCTCGACGCCGAGCTTGTCGTTGAGCAGGCCGGGGTCGCGGGTCGGGGCGCGGCAGACCCCGTAGGTGAAGGTCCCGGCCCGGCTGTCGACCGACTCGGCGACCGTCTGGGCGCGCTCCAGCATGCCGAGCGCCTCCTCGAGACGGTCGAAGGGACCGACGAGCAGCCCGTGGTCGTCCCCGTCGTTGACGGAGACATAGAAGCCCTGGCCGGGTTCCAGCCGCGCCGCATCGCTGCCGCGGTCGGCCCAGGTCAACACTCTGGCCCTCATCGCCAGTCCCTCTTCGTCAGCACGTCCTTCCCGTCCCCCGCGTGGTTCACAGACGCGGTCGGGCGTGCCATCATCCTGCACGACCCCACGTCCTCTGTCCATGTTCCAGGGGGTACCGATGTCCGCTGCTGTCGCGCACCCGCTGCTGGCACTCCTCCCAGCGCTGACCCGGACGTTCAACTTCAACCTCAACATCGCCGCCATCACCTTCGCCCTGGGTGGCGCGCTCGCGGGCATGCTGCTCACCAAGAAGAACGTCTGGCTCGGCCTCGCCGTGGGCGCAGCGCTGGGGATCTTCCTCTGGATCAACGCCGGCTGCCGGCCCACCATCCCGTTCGTGGGAGGGCCGGGCGGCTGAGCAGAGCGGCGCGTCAGTCGGGGGAGAGGGGCCCCCGCTTCTCGCGCAGCACCACGTCCCAGAAGAAGCCGCCCGCCGCCGGGTAGGGAGCCGAGTCGTCGTCGACGGGGATCCGCCCCTCGATCACCACCCGGCCGCGCAGCGGCACCTGCAGCGCGGTTGCGTCGGCGGGGTGCGGCGGTCGGGTCAGCTGGATGCTCACGCGCGCTCCTTCCACATGGCTGAGGGGTCTGGCAACGCTGCGCCCCGCATCGTAGCGGTGCGCCGTCACGGTCACCATGGGCGGCCCGCACAAGCTCGCGCCGGGGTGCTTGGCGCAGCCCGTCAACCCGGGGTCAGGACCCCGACTCGGGGAGCGCGCGGGTCTGGCGGGAGACCGTCTCCAGCTGCTCGCCATCCCAGCTCTCCTCCTGCTGCAGTGCGAAGAGCGAGGTGTAGCCGCCCGACCAGTCCGGCGGCACCAGGCAGGGCCGCGGATCGTGGTGCGCCCATCGCGCCGCACGGCCGCGCACGATGCGCCCGGCGTGGCTGCTGGGCAGCGGGTTGGCGGTGTAGGGGAAGGCGTCGGCGGAGGAGAGGACGTTCAGCAGCAGCGGCCGTCCCAGGTCGGAGAGGTTGGGCCGCGAGCCGTGGACGGCCCGGCAGTGGTGCACGGTGACGGAGCCCGCCGGGCCGGTGAGGTACTCGGCGGCGTCGACCGGCACCCGGGCCACGTCCTCGGCGGCGAGGCAGCCCACCCACTCCCCGCGCTCGTTGTACTGGCTGAAGAGCTCGCCGAGGTGGCTGCCCGGGACGACTCCGAGCGGGCCCTGCTCGGGCCCGCAGTCGTGGAGGTACACGCCGACGGTGAGCGGGCTGTAGTTGGTGTGCGGCCAGTACGAGATGTCCTGATGCCACTTGACCTCCGCGCCGCCGGCCGCCCACTTGAAGTTGAGCTTGGAGTGGTGGAACCGGACGTCGGGCCCGACCAGGTCGGCGACCAGGTCGACGAGCGGGGCGGTGGAGGCGAGCTCCCAGTACAGCGGGTGATGCTCGACCGGGCTGGTGAGGCGGCGCAGCCGCGGTGTGGCCGCGGTGTGGCCGGGCTCGAGGTCGAAGACCGCGTCGGAGCAGCTCAGTGCCCGGCTGCGGTCGACCATCTCGTCGGTGGCGGCGCGGAGCCGCTCGATCAGGGTGCCGGCGATCACCCCCTCCACCAGCAGGTAGCCGCGTTCGAAGTAGCGCTCACGCATCGTCTGGGAGAGCAGCAGCGGGGGATGGGAGAGGATCTCGTCAGGGGTCATCGTGCGGCTCCGTTGGACCCGCCGGAACCGGCCGGGGCCACCCGGGGCA
>JAXDLS010000538.1:0-3714 GCA_034666485.1 Chloroflexota bacterium | reverse complement strand
TCGGGAAAGCCGGCGGCCTCGGCCACGCGGCACGAGGCGCCATTCTGAGGGTCGTGGATGTAGGTGGGGACGGCGCCGTCGTCGAGGATGCGGCGCGCCAGCCGTGACACCAGCGCCCGCGCCACCCCGCGACCGCGCGCCGCGGGCTCGACGCCCACGCTGATCTCGTGGCCGTGGGGGTCGTGGCGCTTGCGCCCGGCTCCGCCGAGATAGGCGCCCTCCTCGTCGAGGGCGACCAGGACCTCGCCGTCGAAGACGCCGAGCCAGGGCGGCACCCGCGGGTCGGCGGGGTCGACCCAGCTCCCCAGCTCGGGAGCCGGGGCGGGCCGGTCGGTCCAGCGGAAGATGCCGGTGCCGCGCACCGCGTCCGGCTCGCCGGTGAGCGCGGCCACCTCCCTCCAGAGGTCGTCGGACTCCAGGTCGAGCCGCCGGTGGCGGAGCCGCTCGGCCGCCGCCGGGGGCACCGACAGCACCGCGCCCTCCGGGGAGGCGACCGCGAACGCCGGCATCCACCAGCGACCGCCGTGCTCGCGCTCACGCTGCGGGTCGCCGGTCACCTCCACGGCCGCGGGTGCCGGGGGCCAGGCCCCGAGGCGTGCCCGCAGGTGCCGGGCCAGGCGCTCGGCGGCGGTGTCGCTCACCCCGCGACGTTGACGTACTTGACCTCGAGGTACTCACGGATGCCCTCGTGGCCACCCTCCCGGCCGAAGCCCGACTGCTTGACCCCGCCGAAGGGCGCCGCCGCGTTGGAGACCACCCCCTGGTTGAGGCCGACCATCCCGGTCTCGAGCGACTCGACCACCCGGAGCGCCCGGGCCAGGTCGCGGGTGAAGGTGTAGGCGACCAGGCCGTACTCGGTGTCGTTGGCCTGGGCGATCGCCTCCTCCTCGGTGCGGAAGCTGGTGATCGGCGCCACCGGGCCGAAGATCTCCTCGCGGAGCAGCCGGGCGTCGCCGGGCACGTCGACGAGCACGGTGGGCCGGTAGAAGTACCCGGGCCCGTCGACGGGCGAGCCGCCGGTCAGCAGCCGGGCGCCGCGGCGGACGGCGTCGTCGACGAGCTCGATCACCTTGCGCCGGCCGGCCTCGTCGATGAGCGGCCCCACCTGGGTCTGGGGATCGCTGCCCCGGCCCAGGCGCAGCTCCGACATGCGGTCGGCGAGCCGCCCGGCGAACTCGCCGGCGAGGCTCTCGGCGACGTGGAAGCGGTTGGCGGCGGTGCAGGCCTCGCCGATGTTCCGCATCTTGGCGAGCATCGCGCCCTCCACGGCGGCGTCGAGGTCGGCGTCGTCGAAGACCAGGAAGGGGGCGTTGCCGCCCAGCTCCATGGAGACGCGCAGCACGGTGCCCGCCGCCTCGGCGGCGAGCCGGCGCCCGACCTCGGTGGACCCGGTGAACGACAGCTTGCGGGTGCGCGGGTCCTTCAGCAGGGGCGAGACCACCGCTCCGGAGCTCGAGGTGGTGACCAGGTTCAGCACCCCGGGAGGCAGGCCCGCCTCCTCGAGGATGCGGGCGAGCTCGAGCATGGACAGCGGGGTCAGCCTGGCCGGCTTCACCACCATGGTGCAGCCGGCGGCGACCGCGGGACCGATCTTCCGCGTCCCCATGGCCATGGGGAAGTTCCACGGCGTCACCATCACGCTCGGGCCCACCGGCTGGTGCATGACCAGGATGCGCCCGTTCCCCGTGGGGCCCATGGTCCAGCGCCCGTCGATGCGCGCCGCCTCCTCGCCGAACCAGCGCAGGAAGTCGGCCGCGTAGAGCACCTCGGCGCGGGACTCGGCGAGCGCCTTCCCCATCTCGAGGGTCATGAGCAGGGCGAGGTCGTCGGCGCGCCGCACCAGCGTCTCGTAGGCGCGGCGGAGGATCTCGCCGCGCTCCCGGGGTGGGTGGGCGGCCCACGCCGCCTGGGCGCCGGCGGCCGCCGCCAGCGCCTCCATGCCGTCCTCGGGGGTGCCGTCGGCGACCTCGCAGAGCGGTTGCCCGGTGGACGGGTCCTCGACGCTGAAGGTCGCCCCCGACGAGGAGTCCCGCCAGCGCCCGCCGATGGACAGCCCCTTGGGAACCGCCTCGACGACGGCGTGCTCGCGATCGGTCAGCGTGGTGCCGGTGAGCACGGCTACACCGGGAGGTTGCCGGCCAGCAGCCAGGGCAGCGCCTCGGCGGTGGGCCGCAGCAGCGCCTCGCGGTGCTCGCGCTCGAGGTCGGGTCCCGCGATCAGCGCCAGGGCGGAGCCGAGCAGCGCGTGCTCGGCGCGATGGCCGGTCTCGCCGTGCTCGACCCGCCACGCGATCAGCGGGGTGCCGCGCTCGGTGAGGCTGAGCAGGCGGGCGCGGAGGTCGTCCCACTCCTGGCCGCGGCCCGACTGCTCGAGGAGCCGGATGGCGGCGCGCTCGGCGGCGACGTACGGCGAGTGGCGCTCGCCCTCGGCGAGGACCTCCCAGCCGCGGGCGATCCGCTCGATCCCCGCCGGCGAGAGCGTGCGGCAGTCCTCGAGGAGGCGGTCGAGGGGGGTCTGCCCCTCCCGCACCCCGTATCCGTCCCGGTCCATCGCCATTCTCCTCACCAGATGCACGGCAGCGGCTTCCGACCAGCGTACCCGTCCGGGCCCGACCCACGTCTCGGGGTCCCGGTGGGATGGCCGGCGAGGATTCGCCCGCCGCCGGTCTGGGTACGTACCCCCCGTAAGCTCCTGACCCGAAAGGCAACCCGGCCCTCGGTCGGAGCTCTCCTGGGATACGAAAACACATGACCGAGCTGAACTCCGAACTCCTCCCCGTGCTGCCGCTCGACGACGTCGTCGTGCTGCCGCACATGACCGTCACCCTGGCGCTCAACGACGACGCCCAGAAGGCGGCCGTCGAGGCCGCGGGGCGGGGCAACCGGCTGGTGC
Source organism: Chloroflexota bacterium (assembly GCA_034666485.1). Lineage (GTDB taxonomy): Bacteria > Chloroflexota > Dormibacteria > Aeolococcales > Aeolococcaceae > CF-96. Next base: position 822 of record JAXDLS010000538.1, on the reverse strand, counting down.
TCCTGGTGCCGCGCGTCGAGGGCCGCTTCGCCCGCGTGGGCACCGTGGCCCGGGTGGAGAGCTCCGGCCGCCTGCCCACCGGCGTCGACGTGGCCATCTTCAAGGGTGAGCACCGCGGCCGCCCCGGAGGTGGCCAGGCCGACATCGAGGGCGCCCTGTGGGTGCAGGTCGAGCCGCTGCGCGAGCCGGAGAGCACCTCCGAGCGCGTCCAGGAGCTGGCCCGCGACTACCGTGCCCTGCTCGAGAACGTGCTCGAGTCGCGCGGCGCCCCGGGAGCGCTGCAGTTCGTCCGCAACGCCCGCACCCCCAGCCATCTCGCCGACCTGGCGGGCTACTCGCCCGAGCTCAGCATCGAGCAGAAGATCGAGGTGCTGGAGACCCTCGACGTCGAGCAGCGGCTCAGCCGGCTCATCGAGTGGACCCGGCAGACCCTCGCCGACGCCTCGCTGAAGGAGCGCATCCGCAGCCAGGTCTCGGAGGGGATGGAGAAGACCCAGCGCGACTTCCTGCTGCGCCAGCAGATGGACGCCATCCGCAAGGAGCTGGGCGAGGGCAGCGGTGACGTCGTCTCCACCTATCGTGGCCGGGTCGCCGAGGCGGGCATGCCCGAGGCGGTGCGCGCCGAGGTCGAGCGCGAGCTGGACCGGCTGGAGCGCACCAGCGAGCAGAACCCCGAGTACGGCTGGATCCGGACCTACCTCGACTGGATGACCGAGCTGCCGTGGAGCGTGCGCAGCGAGGACAGCCTCGACATCGCGGAGGCGCGCCGCGTGCTGGACGCCGATCACGACGGCCTCGAGGACGTGAAGGACCGCATCCTCG
>JAXDLS010000537.1:0-2671 GCA_034666485.1 Chloroflexota bacterium | reverse complement strand
GCCGGGAGCCGGCGGAGGCGGAGCGGCGGCGGCCACCGCCTCCGTGGCGGGCGGGGTCGCGGCCTCGAGCACGGTGCCGGGGGTGGGGTCTGTGGTCGCCGCCGCGACCTCCTCGCCCGACCGGCGGATGCAGGCGAGCAGCCGGACGGGGTCGAGCGCCTGTGGCTCGGGCACCACCACCCCCGCATCGGGGAGCAGGGCAGCCCACGCCCGCAGCCGCCCCGCCTGGGTGCTGAGCTCGGCCACGCGGGCGAGGTAGTCGGCGTGGACCGCCGGCGAGACGGTGGTGGCCACCCGCTCGCGCAGCGGCGGAGGCAGCACGATGTAGCCGTCGACGACCACCTCGCGGAAGGCACGATCGGTGATCCCCATCACGCGATGGAGAATGTCGACGGCCTCGCGCAGGCGCTCCACCTGGCCGCCGGAGGTGTCAGGGGCCTCCGGCCGGCGGGTCAGCCGCATCGCCGGATCCCGGTCACCGCTGCTTCACCATATCGTCGGACCCGCTCCTCGCCGGGCGGGCTCCGAAGTCTGCCACAAACACCGTGCTCCCCCAGGGAGGTGAGCGACACCCATGATCGGCCGCGCCGCCGCCGACAGCATCGGCTACCTCCGCCACCCGCGCCGCACCGCGGTGATCGCGACCGCGGAGCGCAGCCTCGCCGAGGCGGCCGCGGTCACCGCCGCCGCGGTGCTGCTCACCGCGGTGCCGCTGGGCCTGACCCCCGCCCCCGAGCAGCCGCGCACCGTCCCCCGGACGATCGCGCTGGGGCTGGGCTGGCTCAACGGTCACCGGCTCGCCCTCACCCTGCTCGCCCTCGCCGCGCTCACCCTGGTCACGGTGGGCGGCTACGCCGGCACCTGCCTGCTGGTCCGGCTCTGGCGGGCCGGCGCACCGATCGACTGGCGGCGCCTGCTCGCCGGAATCGGCTGGGTGAACGCGCTCTCCTGCCTCAGCGCCACCATCCCCATCCCCGCCATCGCCCTGCAGCTCGCCCATGTCGGCGCCTGGCGCCCGCTCAACGCGGTCACCCTCCCGCTCAGCCTGCTGGTGGGAGCGTGGGTGGCGGTTCCGGCCTGGTACGCGGTGCGCGCCGCCACCGGCCTGGGGCGGCTGCGGGCCGGCCTGGCCCTCGCGCTCCCGACCCTCGCCATGGCCAGCCTGCTGGTGGCCGGCACCCTGCTCGCCTTCCAGGTCGCCTTCGGGTGAGGGCTCACCCCACCCGGCGGGCTAGGTGCTCGGCACCACCACGAAGGCGAGGTCGACCGGGGTCAGCGCCGCCACCGACACCCGGTAGGCGGGCTGGCCCTCCGGGGTGAGGATGGTGGTCCAGCCGTCGCCCTGCTGCACCTCGACGACGTAGTCACCGAGGGGCACGCCGCCGAAGCTGAAGTCGCCGTGGTCGTTGGTGCGCGAGACGTAGTAGGGGGGCTGGGTCTCGTAGCCGCCGTAGACGGGGCGGTAGTGGCTGCCCAGGCGCACCTGGGTGCCGGTGACCGCACCGCCGTCGTGGCGCACCAGGGTTCCCTGCACGGGCTGGGGGGCGGCGAGCATCTCCTGGGCGGCGCGCGCCTGGACGGTGCCGGGGAAGCGGGCGACAATGCGGTCGAGGTCGCGGAGCGCCGTGACCTCGTCGTGGCGGGCGATCGCCTCGCGCCCGGCCGCGAGCACCGCGTCGGGGAGCAGCGACCGCGCCCGGGCGGCCTCGGCGCCGGCGGGCACGGCGGCGATCAGGTCGTCGAGCGCGGTCACCGCGCCGGCCGCCTCGCCTCGCTGCAGCAGCAGCTGCGCCGCCCCCAGCGCACACGCCGGATGGAGCGCCCGCGCCTCGCTCGCCAGGTCGGCCGGGGGCATCCCCGCGAGCACGGCGTCGAGCCGGCGGAGGGCGACGTCGAAGTGGCCGGCGGCGGACTGGGTGCGGGCGTCGGCGAGGGCGATCCCGGCGGCCTCGCGCAGGCGCTCGGGGACGAGCGCCGGGTCGGTGACCTGGGCGACCGCCGCCAGCGCGTCGTCGACCCTCCCGGTGGCGGCCAGCGCCCGCGCCCAGTCGAGCAGGGTGCGCTGGCCGTCGAGGTCGGCGGCGTCCACCCGGGGGCGGGCGAGCAGGTAGAGCGGCCCGGTCTTCGCCGCCACCGCCCGGTAGACGGCGACGGCGCGGTCGTAGGCGTGGGTGTCGCGGTAGCGCTGGGCGTCGCCGACGGCTCCGCTCACCGCCTGCAGGCCGCCCAGCTCGATGCCGGCGGCGGCGACCGGCGGCGCCAGCAGCAGGGCGGCGATCAGCGCGCGCGCGGCCCGCGAGCGGCGCGGATGGCGCAGCCGGGCCGCGCGCACCTTGGAATCCACAGGGTCGAGCACCGGGTGAGGGCCGATCACGCTGGCCCCATTGTCTACCGGAGCTTGCGGTGGCCGTCATCCCGGCCTTCGAGACGGCCCTCGAGCTGGCGCGTGCGTTCGTAGGCGGCCCAGACGGCGTCGCTGACCACGGTGCGCAGGCGGCCCCGCTCGAGCTCGTAGAGCGCCTCCGCCGAGGTGCCTCCCGGCGAGGTGACCATGTCGCGCAGCTCGGCGACGTGCCGCCCGCTCCGCAGCGCGAAGGCCGCCGAGCCCTGCATGGTGTCGAGCACCAGCTCGCGGGCGACGTGGCGGGGGAAGCCGAGGTGCACGGCGGCG
>JAXDLS010000536.1:0-3580 GCA_034666485.1 Chloroflexota bacterium | reverse complement strand
AGTTGCAGGACGTCCTGCGGCGGACCGCCCGTCCGCCGCACTGCTCACCAGCCTGGGCGATCCGTGGCCCGGCCCCCAGAGCACGAGGAGGACACCCGGAGAGCAATCACAGGACAGGCGCCCTTTGGAGCGGGCTCGGTCCAGGTCGTCGAGCTTGGAGAACCCCGCGACCTGTTCCTCTCAGCCCCAGCGAGTCGTGAGCTGCGGCAGACGGGAGGGGGGATGGCACGCGCGGGTGGAGGCGGGATCTGAAGGCCGCCACCCACAGCCCACGGTGCCCTCCCGACCACGTCGCGGCCGATGGGTCGGGCGCGGCGGACGGCCGCAGGCCTCCGCGCCCGGCCACCCGCCGGAACCCGCGCGTGCCGGCCGGCCCGCCGACAAGGGACGCACCCGGTCACGAGCGAGCCTGTGTCAGCAGCGCGACACCGCTGGGTGATACAGGCCATCGGTCGCCGGATAGGGTGGTCAACGGAGACCCGTCCAGCGCGGGTTCACACCTGGGGTGCCAGCGACATGGACGGACCGACCTCCGGGGCGGGGCAGATGGGCGCCATGGCCGCCACCGTCCCCGCCGGCACGGCGCGGCGCTGGGCCGCGGTGGGCGCCTCCACCGAGACCGACTCGCGCACCGCGGGGCGCCTCGCGGCAGCGCGGGCGCTGGCCGGCGGGGAGGAGGCTCGCCTGCTCGTCGTCTTCGCCTCCGACGGCCACGACGCGGGCGAGCTCCTCGCCGGGATCCACGAGCAGGCCGGGGACGTTCCCCTGATCGGGTGCTCCACCGCGGGCGAGATCTCCACCGACGGCCCGACCGACGCGGGAGTGGCGGTGCTCGCCCTGGGCGGCGAGGGCTTCACGGCGGCGACGGCGGCTGCCGGCGGCGCCTCGGAGGGGCTCCGCGAGTCGGGCGCCCACGCGGCCGCATGCCTCGCCGCCGGCGGCGACGCCCCCCATCGCGTCCTGCTGCTCCTCACCGACGGTCTGGCCGGCGACCCGCAGGAGGTCGTCCGCGGCGCATACAGCGTCGTCGGTGCCGCAGTGCCGCTGGTCGGCGGATGCGCCGGAGACGACCTCCGGATGCGCCGCACCCGCCAGTTCCACGGCGCCGACGTGCTCGAGAACTCGGTGGTCGCCGCCGGGCTCTGCTCGGACTCGCCGATCGGCATCGGCGTCCGGCACGGGTGGGCCAAGGTCGGCGACCCGATGCTGGTGACCCAGAGCTCCAGCTGCCGGGTGCTCACCCTCGACGACCAGCCCGCCCTCGATGTGTATCTCGATCGTCTCGGCGCCCCGCAGGAGGCGCGGCACGACCACGAGGCCTTCACCCGCTTCGCCATGACCCATCCGCTCGGGCTCAGCCGGCGCAGCGGCGAGGAGGTGCGCTTCATCGCCGGTGCCGGCTTCGACGACCGCTCGCTGACCTGCATCGCCGAGGTCCCGCAGGGCGGGCTCACCTGGATCATGGAGGGCGACAGCACCTCGGTCCTGGACGCCACCGACGCCGCCTGCCGCGACGCGCTGGCGCAGCTCGAGGGCCGGCCCCCGCTCGCCTTCATCGCCTTCGACTGCATCGCCCGCCGCGGCGTGCTCGGGGACGAGGGGATCCGGCACGAGGTCCGGCGGATCGTGGAGCACGCCGGGGGCGCGCCCGTGGTCGGCTTCTACACGTACGGAGAGATCGCCAGGACGCACGGGATCAGCGGCTTCCACAACCAGACCCTCGTCGTGCTCGCGCTGAGCTGACGTGATCTCACCGTCGAGCGGCTGGTCGACCCAGCAGCTGGCCGAGTTCCTCGTCGCCGTGTCCGCGTACGAGGACGAGGCGTCGGCGATCCGGGGCGCCGTGGAGTGGGCCGCGGAGGCAGTGGAGGCCGAGGTCGCCGCGATGGTCCGCGGGGGCCGGCTGGCCACGGCGGTCGGCTTCGCCGAGGGCGAGGCTCCGGTGGCCGATCTGGTCGCACTCGCCGAGCGCCCCCGGGCCACGATCGACGTCCCCGGCGCCGGCGCCTGCCGGGTGCTGGTCATCCGGGTCGACGACGACCCCGTCTCGCACCTGATCATCGGACGCTCGGGTGACGGCGGCTTCGACGCCGAGGAGTCCGCGCTGCTCCGCGCCATGGCGCGCTGCCTCGTGCTCACGCTGCGGACGCTGCGCATGCTGGAGAGCGAGCGGAGGCTGCGCGCGGTCATGGCCCAGGCGCAGGAGGCGCTGCTCGAGAGCGAGCGCACCTTCCGCCTGCTGTTCGCCAACAACCCGCATCCCATGTGGGTGACCGATCGGGACACCTTCGACTTCCTCGCCGTCAACGACGCCGCCGTCGACCTCTACGGGTACTCGCGCGACCAGTTCCTGGAGATGCGCGTCACCGATCTCCGCTGGCCGGCCGAGAGCGCCAGGCTGGCCGCGGCGATGCAGCGTACGGAGCAGGGGGAGCGGGTCATCGACCGGATCCAGCACCGCCTCAAGGACGGACGCCTCATCCAGGTGGAGGTGACGGTGCGCTCCCACGAGTTCGCCGGGCGCCCGGCGACCCTCGTCCTCGCCCAGGACATCACCGAGCGCACCGCGCTCGAGGAGCAGCTGCGGCATCAGGCGTTCCACGACCCGCTCACCGGGCTCGCCAACCGGGCGCTCTGGCGCGACCGGGCGGAGCACGCCATCGCGCTGTGCCTGCGCGACCCCACGCCGCTGGCGGTGCTCGCCATCGACCTCGACGGCTTCAAGGCGGTCAACGACACCCTCGGCCACCCCGCCGGTGATCGCATCCTCGTCGGCGTCTCCGAGCGGCTGACCGCGTGCCTGCGTCCCGGCGACACCCCCGCCCACCTCGGCGGCGACGAGTTCGCCGTCCTCCTCGAGGACACGTCCGCGGAGGATGCCGTGCGCGTCGCCGAGCGCATCCTCGAGGAGCTCCGCGCCCCCTTCGGCGTCGCCGGCAAGGAGGTCTTCGTCGGTGCCAGCATCGGCATCGCGGTGACCACCGACGCCGCCGACGACGGCGACGCGCTGCTGCGCGACGCGGACATCGCCATGTACGCGGCGAAGATGCGCGGCAAGGGACGTGCCGAGCTCTTCGAGCCGGCGATGCATCGTGGCACGGTGCGCCGCCTCGAACTGGGGAGCCAGCTGCGCCGCGCGCTGGAACGCGACGAGCTGGTCCTCGAGTACCAGCCGGTGGTGTCGCTCGCGACCGGGGCGGTGGAGACCGTGGAGGCGCTGGTGCGCTGGCGGCATCCCGCTCACGGAATGGTGCTCCCGGGTGAGTTCATCCCGCTCGCCGAGGAGACCGGGCTGATCGTGCCGGTGGGACGCTGGGTGCTCGAGACCGCCTGCCGGCAGCTGTGCCGGTGGCGCTCGGCGGACCCGGACGGGCCGCACCTGAGCGTCGCCGTCAACGTCTCGTCGCGCCAGCTGCGCGAGCCGGGGTTCGAGAACACCGTCACCGATGTGCTGGCGGCAACCGGCCTGCAGCCCTCGAGCCTCACCCTGGAGGTGACCGAGAGTGTCCTCGTCGACGACATGGATGCGGTCAGCGAGCGCCTCGACCTGCTGCGCAGACTTGGCGTCCGCATCGCCATG
>JAXDLS010000535.1:0-9693 GCA_034666485.1 Chloroflexota bacterium | reverse complement strand
TTCGTCGTCCTCGAGCGCGGCGGCGACGTCGGCGGCACCTGGCGCGACAACTCCTACCCCGGCTGCGCCTGCGACGTGCCCAGCCACCTCTACTCGTTCTCCTTCGCGCCGAACCCGGAGTGGAGCTCGACCTTCTCGCCGCAGCCCGAGATCCAGGCCTACCTGCGCCGGGTCGCCGAGGAGCAGGGCGTGCTCCCCCACGTGCGCCTCCACTGCGAGATGCGGGAGGCGGCGTGGCACGAGGGCACCCAGCGCTGGCGGATCGAGACCGGGCAGGGCCCGCTCTCCGCCCGCGTGCTGGTGACCGCCGCCGGCCCGCTCAGCGAGCCGTCGATCCCGAGCCTGCCCGGCCTCGACCGCTTCCAGGGCACGACGTTCCACTCCGCGACCTGGGACCACGGCCACGACCTCGCAGGTGAGCGCGTGGCCGTGGTCGGCACCGGTGCCTCGGCGATCCAGTTCGTGCCGAGGATCCAGCCCCGGGTCGGCGCCCTGCACATCTTCCAGCGCACCCCGCCGTGGATCATGCCGCGACCGGCGCGCCCGATCACCGGGCTGGAGCGTGCCGTGTACCGCCGCCTGCCCGCGGCGCAGCGGTTGATGCGCGATGCGATCTACTGGGGGCGCGAGCTCTACGCGCTGCCGCTGGTGCGCGCCCGCCTCGCACCGGTGGTCGAGGCGGTCGCCCGGATGCACCTCCGGCGTCAGGTGGCGGACCCCCGGCTGCGCGCCCGGCTCACCCCCGACTACGCGCCCGGCTGCAAGCGCATCCTCATCTCCGACGACTACCTGCCCGTGCTCTCGCGGGACAACGTCGAGGTGGTCACCGACGGCATCGCCGAGGTGCGCGAGCACTCGATCGTGACCCGCGACGGGCGCGAGCGGCAGGTCGACACCATCATCTTCGGCACCGGCTTCCACGTCACCGACACGCCCATCGCAACCCGGCTGCGCGGCGGCGACGGCCGCAGCCTCGCCGAGGTGTGGGCGGCCGGAATGGCGGCGCACCGGGGAACCACGGTGGCCGGCTTCCCCAACCTGTTCCTGCTGCTCGGTCCCAACACCGGGCTCGGCCACACCTCGGTGGTGCTGATGGCCGAGGCGCAGGCGGGCTACGTCATCCAGGCGCTGCGCCACATGCGGGAGCGGTCACTGGGGGCGATCGAGGTGCGGCCGGCGGCGCAGGCGGTGTTCAACGACCGGGTGCAGCGCGCCATGGCCGGCACGGTCTGGACCGCGGGCGGATGCGCGAGCTGGTATCTCGACGGCAACGGCCGGAACACCACGCTGTGGCCCGACTTCAGCTTCCGCTTCCGCGGGCTGCTGCGCCGCTTCGACGCGGACAGCTACGAGCAGCGACCGGTTCCGGCGGCCGGCGAGGAGGTGGCGGCGTGAGCCGGGCGATCGCGGTCCGGCAGCTCAGCCGAAGGTCTCGGCGCGGCCCGTGGAGCCGTCGGCGGCGTGGCCGCCGGCGACCAGCACCCGCCCGTCGGTGAGCAGCGTCGAGGTGTGGAAGCTGCGGGGCGACGCCATGCTCGCGGCCGGCACCCAGGCACCCGTGGCCGGGTCGTACTCCTCGACCGAGCGCAGGCAGCCGTCACCGTCGTGGAACCCCCCGGCGACCAGCACCCGGCCCCGGGCGGTCGCGATCGCGGTGTGCACCGCACGGGCGGAGCCCATGCTCCCGCCGGGGGTGAACCGTCCGGTCCGCGGGTCGTACAGCTCCACGGACGCCACCTGGGTGTCGACCTCGGGGCTGTAGCCGCCGGCGACCAGCACCCGCCCGTCCGCGAGCAGCGTCGCGGTGTGCGAGGCCCGTCGGGTCCCCATGGCCCCGGTCGGGGTCCACACCCCCAGCAGCGGGTCGTACAGCTCGGCGGCCCGGCTCCGGGCGGAGACGCCGGCAGGAACCCCCGGGAAGGTGGGAACCAGCACTCCCTGCGCGGCCTCGCCGCCGGCGACGAGAACCCTGCCGTCGGCGAGAACGGTGGCGGTGTGGCCGAGCCGTGGTGCCGCCATCGGCGGAGCCGGGATCCAGCCGCGGCGGCCGGGGTCGTAGAGCTCCGCGTCGGCGAGGATGGCGTCCCCGGCGAACCCCCCGGTCACCAGCACCCGTCCGTCCCGCAGCGCGGCGGCGACGTGGTCGCGGCGCGGCGACACCATGGCACCGGTGGGCGTCCAGCGGTCGGCCGCGGGGTCGTACAGCTCCGCCGTGCCCAGGTCTCCGCCGTTGTAGCCACCAGCGACCAGAACGTCACCATTGCGGAGGAGGGTGGCAGTGGGCGCATAGCGGGCCACTCCCATGCTCCCCGCCATCCGCCAGCTGCCACGGATCGGGTCGTAGATCTCCGCCGACCTCAGCAGCACCCCGTTGCTGACGCCGCCGGCCACGAGGAACCTGCCGTCGCCCAGCAGCGTCGCGGCGAAGTGCTCGCGGGAGACGTGCATGGTCGCGGTCGCCGTCCAGGCGCCCGGCGTCGACGCCTGCACCCCGGCCACCGGGAGGGTGAGCAGGAGCGCCGGCAGCACCCCGACGATCGCGGCCAGATGCGCCCGCCGCCGGGTGCGTTCCATCGACGACCCTCCGCCCGGGCCCGAGCCCGCATGAACGGGCAGCTCCGGGAGACCGGTGTGACGATCGTGCCGGGGTCGCCGGCCGGCCACCGCGGCCATCGCCACCCTGGGGGTGCGCATTCCGACCGGTGGAGCGCTCAGAGACCCGCCCGGCGGCGCAGCGCGTCGAGGTTCACGATGGTGACACGGCGGCGGTCGGTCTCCACCCATCCGCAGCCACGCAGGTTCCCCAGCGCCTTGCTGACCGCCTCCCGGGACGAGCACGTCCACCCCGCGAGCTCGTGCTGCGTGAGGGGGAGGGTGATGCTGACCCTGCCCTGATGCTCGTCGCCGTGCTCGTCGGCGAGCTCCACCAGCCGGCGGGCGACCCGGCCCTCGGTGTCGTGGACGCCGAACTCGACGCGCTTGCGGTCGGAGTCGCGGAGCTTCTGCACCACCGACGTCAGCACCACCCGGAGCACCCGAGGATGGGCGTCGAGGAAGGCGGTGAACTCGGCCGCCTCGACGACCATCGCCTCGACCGGCTCGAAGGCGGTCACCGTCGCCGAGCAGGGCTGGCCGTCGAGCACCGAGATCTCCCCGATGAGGTCGCCCGGACCGCGGGCTCCGAGCACGATCTCGCGACCGTCCGCCGAGAAGTCCGACACCTTGACCCGGCCGCTGAGGAGGACGACGACGCGACGCGGCACCTCGCCCTCGTTGACGATCGTCGAGCCCCGGGCGAAGCGGCGGCGGCGGCCCCGGACCCGGAGGTCGTCCGTCTCCGGTGGCGTCAGCGCGGCGAGGAACCCGGCGACAGCCCGCTCCTCCGCCATCGCGCAAACCCCGTCCATACCCATCCCCCAGCCAGCGGGAGGCCTGCGTCCGAGTATAGGGGGGAGTGTCGCCGAGTAACCGGCCTCAGGCGCTGGCCACCTCGACGGTCCATGGCGATCCAGCGTGGGCGGTAGAAGTACACACTGCGGAGGTGCCGACCGGCAGCGACGCCGCCCCCCTGGTGGGGCGAGCATCTCCTCATCGCTGGGTCGCCCGACGGGCAGCCCCGGAGCATGGCCGTCGCCAGGAGGGGTGGAGGTGGAGGCTCTCTACGACCCGGGCACCCGCCGTCAGGTCCACGCCATCGGGGCGGCGCCGGGGTGGCGCAGCGTGGAGGCCGGCGCAGGAGGCGCGCGCGCCACCTCCACCGTCGAGATCCTTCGTCACGACGTGGCGGCCGGCCCGCCCCCTCAGCGTGAGTTCGACCTGGTGCACGCCCGCCTCCTGCTCCACCCGGCTGGGCAGCGAGGCACCGTGCTGCGCAGCCTGGTGTCGGCGCTCAGACCCGGTGGCTGGCTCCTCGTCGAGGATGTCGACTGCCGCATCCTCGGCTGTCAGGAGGGCGCCGCCGCGCAGCCGGCGCAGGGGTCGGCGACCGGCAGCCGGAGCGCATCGGACACCGTGGTGGTGGCCCGGGTGCTGCGGGCGATGGGCCGGATCATGACCTCGAAGGGAGTGGATCTCGCCTACGGCCGCAAGCTCCACGGCCTCCTCTCCGCGGCAGGTCTCGTCGACGTCGGCGTCGAGGGACACCTGGAGACCGGCGCCGGCGGCACGCCGCTCGGAGCGCTGCACCGGGCCAACATGGAGCAGCTGCGCGACGAGATGGTCGCCTCGGGCATGGTCGCCGGCGGCGAGATCGACCGAGCCTGCCACGTCGTCATGGACCCGGGCTCGGCGGTGGTGACTCCCGGGATCATGCTCTCGGCACGCGGACGCCGCTCCCGGTGACACGGGCGGACGCATCCGTGGCGATCGAGGAGATCATCCGGCCGATCACCGGCCTCTCTGTGAGCCCGCGCGGCACCGGATCGCACCGTCAGCCTCCCGAGACGGCCGGGGCGATGAACACCTCGGTCCCCTCGTGGACCGGCGTGTCGAGGCCCGGACGGTCGCCGACCATGACGCCGTCGACGAAGACGAGCACGTGCGGACGAAGACGGCCGCGCTCATCGCGGAGGCGGCGTTCCAGGACCGGCATCCGCCCGGCCAGATCGTCGAGGACACCGCCGAGCGTGGTTCCCCGCAGGGCGACCGCACGCGACCCGGCCGCGCAGCTGCGAAGCGCGGCGGGGATCACCAGGGTGACCGTCATGGAACGACGGCGCGGATCGTGAGCACGTCGGGAAGGTGGGTGGCGACGGCGGACCAGGAGTCGCCGTCGTCGGTGCTGGCGTAGACCTCGCCCAGCCGGCTGCCGAAGTAGATGCCGGCGGGGTCGCCGTCGTCGGCGCACATCGCGTCGCGCAGCACGGCGGCGTGGTACGGATCCTGCGGCAGGCCGGCCGACAGCGCGGTCCAGTTGGCGCCGGCATCCTGGCTCCGATAGACCCGGCACCTCGCCTGGGGCGGCATCCGCTCCTCATCGGCCTGCAGTGGGAAGCTGAAGATGGTGTCGGGCCGGTGCGGATGCACGACCATCGGAAACCCGAAGGTGCTGGGCAGGCCGGACTCGATCGCGTTCCACGAGTCGCCGCCGTCGTCGCTCCGGTAGACGCCGAAGTGGTTCTGCGCGTAGAGCCTGTCCGGCCGGGTGGGGTGCATCGCCACCTTGTGGACACACTGGCCGAACTCCGGAAAGCGCTGGTCCTCCGGAAGCCACGCGGCCTGGATCCCCCGGTTGGCGGGCTCCCAGCTCGTTCCTCCGTCGGCGGTGCGATAGACGCCCGCGCTCGACATCGCGACCATGATCCGCTGCGGGTCGGTCGGATGGGTCAGGACGGTGTGCAGACAGGCGCCGCCGCCCCCCGGCATCCAGTCGGGGCGGTGCGGGTGATGCCACAGTCCCTCGACGAGCGAGAAGCTCAGGCCGCCGTCGTCAGACCGAAACAGGGCGTGCGGCTCCACCCCGGCATAGACCACGCCAGGTTGGTTGCCGGCGGCGGCCTGGATCTGCCAGACCCGGACCAGAGCGGTCCCGGTGCTCTCCGGGAACCCGAGCGGCGTGCGCTCCTCCTCGATCCATGTCCGGCCGAGATCGTCGGAGTGGACGAGGAACGAGCCCCAGTGGCCGGTCCCGACCCCGGCGAAGACCCGCGGCGGATCGCGGCGGGGATCCACCCCGACGGCATACACCTCCTTGTTGGAGAACTGGATCGGCTCCACATTCCATTCACGGCGGCCGCGTCCGCTGCGAGCGGTCACGAGTCCCTTCCGCGTTCCGATCAGGAGGACGGCCTCGGTCACTCGAATCTCCCTCCGGGCATGCCGCTGGGCCCTGCGCACGCATCCTACCGTCACCGGCCGGCGGCTTCGGGCCTGTACGCGTGACTGGACAGTCACGTACGCTGATCCTGTGACCGACGACGACCGGGTGTTCAAGGCGCTCGCCGACCCCACGCGCCGCTTCCTCCTCGACCAGCTGTTCGTGCGTGACGGCCGCACGCTGACGGAGCTCGAGTCGGAGCTGGAGATGACGCGCTTCGGGGTCATGAAGCACCTGCGCGTGCTCGAGGACGCGGGCCTCGTCGTGGCACGGCGGTCGGGCCGGGAGAAGCTGCACTTCCTCAACCCGGTTCCGATCCGGCTGATCCACGACCGGTGGATCGACAAGTACGCGGAGCGCCACCTGTCGGCGCTCGCGGAGCTCAAGAGAGAGTTGGAGAAGGAGCAGGGATGACTGCGCAGACCCGGGACGGTGGCCCGATCCGGCGGAGGCCGGCCGCCGGGCACACCGGCGCCCGTCTCGTCGACGCGCCGCCGAGGGGGGACGTCGGATCGGTGCCCGCTCCACGACGACCGTGCCGGAGCGAGCCGTCGCCGTCGCCGGCTACCCGGACCGCTCGGCCACGTTCCGATCGCGGTGGTGAGCGCGGATCCGAAAGTAGCCCCAGAACAGGATGGAGAGCGCACCGAAGCCGAGGAACAGGCCGATGACCATGACCTCGTTGTTGGTGGCACGAGCCTTGCCCAACGTCTCCCTGGTGCTGATGACCAGCACCACCGCATAGAGGAAGGCAGCCGTCGCGTACAGAGCTCCCCACACCCAGAGGTTCCACCTCTTGAGCCTGGCTCCGGCGAGGAAGGTGAACGGCATCAACCCGAAGACGAGGGCCTGCAGTCCCAGCACGACGAGCTGGGACAGCGTGGCATTCAGGCTCAACGTCAGGAAGCCGGCCCCAGGCTCCTCGGCGGCGCTGCGAATCGGACCCCAGGTCAGCCACATCAGGACGCTCACGGCCAGCACGGCGGCTCCTCCGAAGAGGACCCCGAGACCCTCCTCGCGGTCCCCGAGCCTTCGGGTGCCGAGAGCAGCGTATCCGGCCACGAGCCCGTACACGTATCCGGGCAGGAACTGACCGACCGCGGACCAGGCGGCGAACACGGCCGCGGCGACCAGGGCCAGCGGGAGCACCCTCAGCCTGCTCGCCTGTCCCGAGGCGGCGCGGGACACCGCCTCCTCCGGAACCGCGTACAGGAGCGTGGTCACCGGAATGGCGACGAGGAACCCGATGAACACCTCGAGACTCTTGCTCCACCAGCTCTCCGTGCACTCCAGGTTGCCCCCCTGGCAGTAGTGGAGAACGTCGGGGTCGACCAGCGCGGTCACGGCTGCCGCCACGACGCAGAAGGCGATGAACTGCACGCTCGGGCGCGATCCGAAACGGACCACTCCGCGAGGAAGCCGGATGCGTGAGGTCGAGCGTGGCCGCCGGCGGAGCCACCCGAACCATCCACGCACCTCGCTGTAGTTGCTCTCGTCCTCGAGCGTCCTGTTGAAGAGCTCGGCGGGAAAGCCCACCACGAACAGCATGAATGCCGCCAGGGCCAGGCCCTGTGCCACGGTGGACGGGTCGCGAACCACCTCGTCAGCCACCTGGCGCGGCGTCGGCAGCGACTGTGACAGCTGCGTGAGCTGGGAGGGGGCGAGGACGATGACGAAGGGGGCGCGCTGGTCGTCACAGCAGGGCGAGCGTGCCTGGATCAGATACGTGCCCGGAGCGATCGGAGGCAGTCTGAACGAGACGATGAAGTCCCCCGCCCGGTTCGCCGAGAAGCGAGGGGAGGTCATCTCGCTCGAGGCCGCCTCGCCCGCCGCCGGCGATACCGCCGACGCCAGCATCACCCCGCCGGCGCTGCCCTGCGGTCCGTGCTCCCCCGGGAGCCGCGCACGTGGCGGGGACATGTCCGCGCGGGTCCGGTTGCCCGTGGCCGAGAACACGATCGTGATCTCGGCGTTCGGAGGGTAGCCGACGCCCTGCGCCGTCACCAGCTGGCCCGGTGAACCCCTGGACGGCGACACCTGGAACCTGGGTGACGCCGTGGGCGGCGGGACGGGCCGGACCGCCGGTGGGGGCGGAGACTGCGGGCCGGCTGTGGAGGTGAGTGGCAGGATGGGGCCGGTGACGGGGGTCGGCGCCGGTGTGGGCGCCGGTGTCGAGGTGGACGTGGCGCTGGAGGAGGTCGGTCTCGGCGCAGTCGTGGCCGTCCCCGTGGAGGAGGGGGACGGTGTTGGGGACGGCGGGGGCGGGAGGACGCCGGCGATCGCGACGCCGGCCGGGGTGCTGATCCCGGTGGATCTCCCGGTGATGGCGTGGATCGGTGCGGCCCTCACCGCCGCGCCGGCCGCGTACTCCATCACACTGTCCCATGTCCCCTCTCCGAGGGTGCCGTTGCCCGTGAACAGATTCCCCGCCCCATCGATCGCGATGGCGAGCGGGCGGTCGAGCCCGCTGATGACACGGCTGGGCGGCGTCTCCGCTCTCCACCCCTGCGCGTACACGCTGATGCTCCCGGTGCCACCGTTGTCGGTCGCTCCGCCGGTCGAGTCCGCGTTGGAGTAGTTGACGACGTAGAGGTTCTGGGCGGCATCGAGGGCAATGCCCAGCGGGTTGCTCAGGCCGTGGTCGGGGCCCGTGATGGTGCGTGCGGGAGTGGCGCTTCCGTTCGGCCCCGGCGCGAACTCGACGATGCTCCCGGGTCCGGTGGACGAGGAGCTGAGGACATACAGGTGCCGGGCCCGATCGATGGCGACGCCCACCGGCTGATCGAGACCGCCGATGGTGCGGATGGGTGCGGCGCTTCCGTTCGCCCCCGGCGGGAACTCGAGGATTCTCCCGGTCCTCGGTGGCGCCGCTGTCGGCGTGGGCGCCGGGATCGGCGCGACGGTTGCGGTGGGCTGCGGCGCGGCCATGGATGCGCCGGAGTACGTCGCGATCGAATCCGTGCCGGTGCTGACGGGGACGGGGAAGGTGGTCACATACAGGATGCCGGCGCCGTCGACGGCGAGCCCGCTGGGGGGGCTGGTGAGGCCCGTGATGGTTCGGATGGGGGTGGCGTCGCCGCTCGCTCCGGCCCCGTACTCGGTGATGGTGTTGCTGGCGCTGTTGGCCACATACAGGGTGTGGGCGCGGTCGAGGGCCACGGCCACCGGGCGCTGGAGCCCCGTGTGGGTGGTGTCGGGGCCGCCGATGCTGCGAACGGGTGAGGCGTCCCCATCCGCTCCGGCGAGGTACTCGGTGATGGTGTCGCCGTTGGTGTTGGCGACGTACGTGGTGGGTTCGCTGACCGCGGCGATGGCGGGAGAACGACCCAGCCCGGCCGCTGCCGCGCCGAGGAGCCCGGCGACGAGTGCCAGGACGAGGACAACCACGGCCGTACGCCTGCTCCCCATCAGTCCCCCTCGTCCGTGCCAGGTGGGGATTTCGACCGCCCCGGTTCCTGCAACCGGTACCCCGCCTGTGTGCACCAGGACATAGACCTTCCCATGGCGGCGTCGCAAGCTGAGCTCATGACAGGTGGTGCCAGAAGGAGATCAACCGATGAACGCTGCGACAGTGCTGTGGAACGCCTCTCCCCACGTGCAGAGGCTTGCCGATGAGGTGGAGGATCGGATCGTCAGCGCTCACCGTGAGTGGGTGCGCAAGGGCACGGGCGTGTCCAGGCTCATGCTGCGCACGGCGGCCACCGCGGCGGATGCGGCCCTGGCCCGTGCGGTGGGCAACCCGCACTGAGGATGGTGGGACGCGAGGGTCGGACATGAGCTGGTCTACGGCTCGTCGCTCGTCCTGGGCCGGTGCCGCTGATCGTGCACCGGCCGGCGATGTGCAGCCCTGTGCCCGTGTGACTCCGCGACGGATCCGT
>JAXDLS010000534.1:0-5229 GCA_034666485.1 Chloroflexota bacterium | reverse complement strand
CCGCCGAACCCACCCTTCCCGCCGGCGCCGCGGCGGCGGCCGGCCTGGGCGGTGCGGGGGAGGGAGCGGCGGGCGTGGCCGTCCTCTCGGCGGCGGTGATCTCCCCGCAGTTCACGTGCGCGGCGAGGCAGCGGCTCACCAGGTTCTCCAGCGCGCCCTGCCTCCAGCTGTTGAGGAAGTCGGCGTGCATGGTGTACGCCGGGCCCGACGAGAGGCTCACCGACGCCGGGGCGGGGGTCGCGTTCCAGCCCACCGCGATGGTCAGCCGGGGCAGCGCCACCGGATGGTCGGCGGGGCATTTCCCGCCGCTGCTGTAGGCCATGTGCGAGCGATGGTCGGCGCTGTCGAGGTTCACGCCGTCCCAGCAGTTGGGGAAGATGATGTGCGCGCGCAGCTGGTCGGTGCACTGCGGCGGCGAGGTGAGCTGCCCGGCATTCTCGTCGTGGGCGCAGCCCCAGTAGAAGACCGAGGTGGGCTGGGGACCGGTGGCCTTGGAGTTGCCGGCGATCACGCGCAGCCCCGCCGGGAAGGCGCGGATGGGCCCCTTGGTCGCGTTGGCGTAGTACGCGCGCTCGGCGTTGGCGGCGATCGGCCTGCCGTTGACGAGCAGCGCCGGCTGCCAGTAGGCGGCGGTGTCGTCGGGGGTGGTGCAGGTGGTGCCCGCGCCCAGGAGCGCCGCGTACGTGGAGGACGCGTTGGTGGAGACGTTGCCGTAGAAGTCGTGCGCGTGGCTCGCTCCCGGCATCTGCGGGAAGACGATGCTGTCGTCCCGCAGCGTGTGGCTGTAGGCGCACTGGACGGTGAACTGGCCGCCGGAGGTCGCCGCGGAGCCGTCGCTCATGGATCCGGTGGCGCCGGCGACGAGGGACGCGGCCGACACTGCGGCGACGGTGAGACGGGAGGAGATGCGCATCCCCTGAGGCTACGGACGCGCCTGCCGCGCTCCGTCGGACAGCGGGTCACGACCGGTGGCTGCTCCCGTCGCAGATCGCCGACGCCGCCGACGCGCGAGTCATGACTGTGCGCGCGGCCCGGGCAGGAGCCGCAGCTGGAGCAACGGTGTGCTGCCGGAGCCGAGGCTGATGGTGATCCCGCGTCCGATCCGCAGGCTCACGACCGGGAGCGGCGGCAGGCTCAGGGCCAGGGTCGGCGCGCGGCTGGGAGCGGGCGATGGGGCCGGCGGCGTCGTGGCGGGGGTGGGCGCCGGGGCCGCCGGGGCCGCGGGGGCCGCCGTAGCCGCCGGAGCGGGGGCGGGTGCCCGCATCGGTGCGGGCAGGCGACGGGCCACCGGAGCCGGGGTCGGGCGGGTTCCGGTGGTGGGCGTCGCCATGGGAGGGAAGGGCGCGCCCAGGCCGGTGGTGTGCGGTGGCCGGGGCGCGGGATGGATGATCAGTCCCCTCGTGGGGACGGTGGTCATTCCGGTGACGAGCAGGAGACCCGAGGCGAGCAACGCGCCCCGGGTTCCTCTGAATCGGGGCTTTCGCATCTCGAGCTGAGCCTAGGCGGTGCGCTGTGACGATTCGGCGACAAGGGCGCATCGGAGCGCCGACCGGGTGACGATCCGCCGACGGATCAGCCCGCGCCGACCCTCCCTGCTCACGGCGGTTCCCTCCCTGATCAGGCCGAGAAGTCGGGGTTCGCACCGCGTGCGGCGGTCGCGCGGCCCTTCGGCTCCTCCCAGTCCTCCTGGCGGCCCAGCGCGGTCAGGTCGAGGTAGTAGTACGAGCCCCCGACCATCTCGGCGCCGCGGGCGTAGCTGGAGTAGGTGTGGAAGACGCTGTCGCCGTCGCGCAGGAAGCAGCTCTGGCCCTGCCCCTCGACCGACTGCCCGTCCTCGATGGACACGCCCGCCTGCTCGAGCTCGGCCTTCGTCCGATAGTTGTACAGGATCGGGGCGACGGACTCGTCCAGGGTCACGTGGAGGTCGTAGTTGAAGTCGGAGCCGTGCGAGGAGTACCAGGGGAAGGTCCAGCCCCGGCGCGCTCTGTACGACTCGATCCTGGCCAGCGGCGCACGCGAGACGACGACCATGGAGGTGTCGCGGGCGTGGAGGTGCCGGAGCAGGCCGGGCGAGATCTCGTCGGCCCCGGCCGAGCAGCTCTGGCACCCGTCCTCCCAGCCGGGGTCGAACATGAAGTGGCGGACGATGAGCTGACGGCGGCCGTCGAAGAGGTCGACGAGGGTGGCCCGGCCCTCCGGGCCCTCGAAGGCGTAGTCCTTGTCGATCCTGACCATCGGCAGCCGGCGGCGCTCGGCGTTCAGCGCGTCCCGCGCCCGGGTGAGCTCCTTCTCCCGGGCGAGGAGCTCCCGGCGCGCCACCAGCCATTCGTCTCGGGTCGCGACCTGGGGTAGGCTCATCACGTCTCCTCCGTGGTCGGTGTCGTGGGTGTCGAGGAGTGTGACGCCGCAGCGAGGCAGAACTCATCGCCGGCCGGCGCTCAGCCGTCAGCCGAGTCGAGCATCCGCGGGATGCTACCGGCTGGTCACCGCGTCTCCGTCATCCGGACCGGCCGGGGCGGCCTGCCCGTGCACGCCCAGGTAGGTGAGGCGGAGGCCATCCCAGGAGTACGAGGCCCCGCACCGGCCGCAGCGTGCGTTCGCGACGCGCGTCCCCGTCACCGCCGGCCCCTGGTGCAGCGGCTGGTTCACGATCATGCCCGGGCACGCCGGATGGTCCGGACAGCTTCCCTCACACGGCGTTCCCTCTCCTCTCGGCACGATCGGTCACCCGGGCTCGTCGAGGAGACCGCTCGCCTGGCCCCGCGGGACCCGTATCACCACTCCTCACGCAGCGTCATGGTCCCGCATCCTGGCACGGCGGGGCCCCTCCCTGGCAGGCTCCAGAGCACCTGTCCGCGCACCGTCTCGAGGAGAAGAATGCAGAGGGGCGACCCCACCGGCCTGGTCCGCCGGCTCTTCTCGCCACTCCCGCGGCGCTACGACCTGCTCGCCGAGGTGCTCTCCGCCGGCCAGAACCGCCGCTGGCGCCGGGCGATGGTCGACCGCATCGCCGCAGCCGACCCGGGCAGCGTCCTCGACGTGGCCACCGGCACCGCCGGGGTCGCCCTGCTCATCGCCGCACGCACCCCGGCGACCGTGGTGGGCCTGGACGTCACGGAGGCGATGCTGCGCCAGGGCGCCGAGCGGGTGCGTCGCCGCGGCCTGCAGCGGCGCATCCGGCTGCTGCTGGGACGCGCCGAGCAGCTGCCCTTCCCCGACGCCACCTTCGACGCCGTCACCTTCACCTACCTGCTCCGGTACGTGCGCGACCCGGCCGCGACCCTCCGCGAGCTCGCCCGCGTGGTCCGTTCCGGGGGAACGGTGGCATGCCTGGAGTTCCTGGTGCCCGCCAACCCCGTGTGGCACGGCTGCTGGTGGCTCTACACCCGCCTGGTCCTGCCCGCCGCCGGCGGGCTCTTCGGGCGCGGCTGGTTCGACGTGGGGCGATTCCTGGGCCCCAGCATCTCCGGGCACTACCGGCGCCACCCGCTGGAGTGGCATCGCCGGGCCTGGGAGGCGGCGGGGCTCGAGGCCGTCGCGGTGCGCACCATGAGCCTGGGCGGCGGCCTGGTGATGTGGGGGACGAGGACGGATGGGTGACCGGGACGGGCTCCCCGCCTACTACGCGTCGCGGCGCGGCGGCCTCGGGCAGTGCTGGACGCTGCTCCACCCGCCGTACACCGCCTGGCACCTCTCCTACGTTGTGATCGGCGCCTCGCTGGCGCCGCGGATCGACGGGGTACGGCTGCTGGCCACGCTGCTCGCCTTTCTCCTCGCCGTCGGCGTCGCCGCCCACCTGCTCGACGAGCTCCACGGCCGGCCGCTGGGCACCACCGTCCCGTCCGCCATCCTGGTGCTGGTGTCGGCGGCCGCGCTGGCGGGCGCGGTGGGCCTGGGGGTGGCCGGCGTGGGCCGGGTGGGGCCGGCGCTCGTCCCCTTCATCGTGGTCGGGGTGATCCTCGTCCTCGGATACGACCTCGAGCTGCTCGGCGGCCGCCTCCACGGCACCGCGGCCTTCGCCGCCGGCTGGGGGGCGCTCCCCGTGGCCACCGCCTATCTCGCCCAGACCGGCGGGCTGGGGGTGGCGGTGGTCCCTGCCGCCGCGGCGGCGTTCGGCCTCAGCTGGGCTCAGCGCCGGCTCAGCACCCCCGCCCGGCTGCTGCGTCGCCACGTCCGCGAGGCGTCGGCGCGCGTGGCCCTCGACGACGGCAGCGTGGTTCGGTGGGACGCGCAGGATCTGCTCCGTCCCCTCGAGCAGGCGCTGAGGGCGCTCTCCTGGTCGATGGTCGCCCTCGCCGCGGGCCTGGCCGTGGCGAGGTTCGGCTGATGCGGCCGGTGAGTCCCCGCTCGGGGGCTACGGGTGCATGTCCTCCGGTGCGACGTCGCGGACGTGCTGGGCGAAGGACCAGTGGTGGCCTTCGGGGTCCTCGGCGCCGTAGGTGCGGTCGCCGTAGAACTGGTCGGCCGGTTCGTTCAGGATGAGGGCGCCCGCATCCCTGGCCGTGGCGAAGTGCCGGTCGACGTCGTCGACGTACACGTAGACCAGCTGGGTGGCGCCGCCCCGGCGCTTGGGATTCTGGTAGTCGGGACCGGGGCAGCCCATCATCACCACGCCGCCCTTGTGCCTGATCTCGGCGTGGATGGCCCTGCCGTCGGGACCCTTCATGCGGACGTCATCGGCGAAGCCAAAGGTGCTGACCAACCAGTCGACGGCCGCGTCGAGGTCCTCGTAGAGCAGGTACGGGGTGATCACGGGGAAGCCTTCGGGCGGGTTCTGAACCATGGGTGCTCCCTCCTGGCCTGTGGCCCGATGCGCCGGCAGCGTGAACCGGTGCGCCATCCTATCCCAGCGCACGCCGCCGGGTGGTCGCCGGCGGAACGTGACGCACCGCGACGCCTCCGTCACCGATGCTTCTTCGATTTGTACGGTCGGCAGACGGCAAGGTGTCGGTAGTCGCCCACCTGCGGTGGCGGTGTCCAACAAACACAACCATCGGGTGGTCGAATGAACCAGCGCTCCCCCGTCCGGCGAGTCCGTCGCCGTCACAGCCGCGGTCAGTCCCTGGTCGTCGTCGCCCTGAGCGGCATCGCCCTCCTGGGGATCGTCGGCCTCGCCCTGGACGGCGGCATGGAGGCGGGCAACTTCCGGCAGGCCCAGAACGCCGCCGACGCCGGTGCTCTCGCGGCGGCGCGGCTGATCTTCGCCGACGGCAGGCAGGTCCCGCCGAC
>JAXDLS010000533.1:0-3494 GCA_034666485.1 Chloroflexota bacterium | reverse complement strand
CCCATCGACATCGCCGGCGGCAGGCACAGGGGCACCCTGGCCTACAGCGCCTGGATCGCGATGCACCTGGCCCGCGAGGCCAGGCCCGACCTCTGCACCTTCAACGACCTCGCCCTGGTCGCGGTCGACCCCCGCGACGATCCGCTGGTGAACCCCTCGGTGCCGGGGTGGGGCGGCCCGATGGCCCTCTCCCCCGGCGTCCGGCAGGGCGACGCCGTCTTCGGCTACGGCAGCTCCGAGCCGGGGCCGGGGCCGCGGCAGGGGCAGAGCGTCGGCGATGCCGGCCACGGCTGGAGCCACGACGTGGTCACCGTCCCGCCCGGCACCCTGGGCGACTCGGGCAGCCCCTTCCTCGACTCCCACGGCGCCGCGCTCGGCGCCCTCGCCAGCATCGAGATCAGCCCGGTGCCCGGCAGCAACGGCATCGGCGACCTCGCCCGCGAGCTCGACTACGTGCGCCTCCACTCCCTCCTGCGCCGCGTCCAGCTCGCGCCGGGGACCGAGCCCTTCAGCGGGCACCGGTAGGAGAGGAGCCCTCGCCGGCGCCGGCGGCGGCTTGGAGCTGCTGCTCGAGCCGGGTGAGCTTCACCCGCGGCCGCCCCTGGGCCTCGCCGAGGGCGCGCTCGTGACGGTCGATCGCCTCCCACCCGGCGTAGGAGAGGAGCTGGGGGTTGCGGCCGCGCAGCCCCGCCTCGAAGCGCTCGGCGTCGTCGCTGCGCGGCTCGGGCAGGAGCCCGGCGTCGGCATCCTCGAGGAGCGCGTCCACGGTCTCCTGGGCACACTTCTTGTTGGTGCCGATGACCCCGCTGGGCCCGCGCTTGATCCAGCCGGTCACGTAGACGCCGGGGATGACCTCGCCCTCCGAGAGCACCCGCCCGCAGTGGTTGGGGATGACCCCGCGGCCGGTGTCGAAGGGCACCCCGGGCAGGGGCACGCCGGTGTAGCCGATGGCGCGCATCACCAGGCCGGCGCCGAGGGTCTCGGTCTGGTCGGTGGCACGGGCGCGGAGCGTGCCCTCCCCGGTGCGCACCAGGCGGTTGCGCACGACGGTCACCGCCTCGACCCGGTTCAGCCCGTGGATCTCGACCGGCGAGGTGAGGAAGCGGAGCACGATCCGCCGGCGGCGTCCCTCGGGGGTGCGCCCCGCGTAGTCGCGGAGCACCTCGAGGTTGCGGACCGCGGTGCTGCTCGGCGCCTCCTCCCGGCACTCGGGGTCGATCTCGAGCTCGGCGGGGTCGACGATCACGTCGGCGTCGGAGAGCTCGCCGAGCTCGCGCAGCTCGGGGGTGGTGAAGGCGGCCTGCTCGGGCCCGCGCCGGCCGAGCACCACGATCTCGCTGATGCGGTGCCCGGCGAGCACCTCGAGGGCGTGGTCGCCGACATCGGTGACGGCGAGCTCGTCGTGGGTGAGGCACAGCATCCGTGCCACGTCCATGGCGACGTTGCCGTTGCCCACCACCACGGCGCGCTCGCAGGAGAGGTCGAACTCGAGGTCGCGGTAGTCGGGATGGCCGTTGTACCAGCCCACGAAGTCGGTCGCGGCCCAGCTGCCGGGCAGGTCCTCGCCGGGGATGCCGCTGCGCCGGTCGGTCTGCGCGCCCACCGCGTAGACGACGGCGTGGTAGTGCTCGGCCAGGTCCGCGTGGGTGAGGTCGTAGCCCAGCTCGACGTTCGCGAACATGCGGAATCCCGGCTGGCCGGCGGTGCGCTCGTAGATGCGGCTCACCGACTTGAGCTTGGGGTGGTCGGGGGCGACGCCGCTGCGCACCAGTCCCCAGGGAGTGGCCAGCCGCTCGAACATGTCGACGCGGACGTTGTGCCCCCGGTCGGTGAGCAGGTGCTCGGCGGCGTAGAAGCCGGCGGGACCCGAGCCGACCACGGCCACCCGCAGGGGTGCGTCGAGGGTGCCGTCGGGAGGGGCCATGTCCCCATTGTCGCGGGAGGCAGGGCCACGCTGCGGCGCCCCGGGCGGTGCTGGTGTGTTCGTCCCGGGTGGGGCGGCGGGGTCAGGCGCCCGTCAGCAGCGCCTCGGGCAGCTCCACGGTGCGTGACCGCAGCCACTCCCCCAGCCCCTTCGCCTGGGGGTCGAAGCGCGTCGACGACGCCACCCCCTCGCCGAGCAGGCCGACGATGACGAAGTTCAGCGCGCGCACCCGGGGCAGCTCGTGGCGGCGCACCTCGAGGCCGGCCGCCTCGGGGAGCAGCCGCCGCAGCCGGTCGGTGGTGAGCTGGTCGCGGAGCCACCCCCAGGCGGCGTCGCTGCGCGCCCACACCCCGAGGTTGGCGTTGCCGCCCTTGTCGCCGGAGCGCGCGCCGACGAGCCGTCCCAGGGGGACGCGCACCCGCGGGCCGCCGGGGAGCGGCGGTGGCTCCGGCTCGGGCTCGAGCTCCACCGTCCGCGCCGCGCCGGGCGGCACCCCGGTGTGCGGAATCTCGACGCGGGCGCCGTCGGGCAGCACCGCGGTGTGCACCACCGCCCCGGCGGGGACGAGCGCCGGCCAGTACACGCCGTAGGCGGTCTCCCCGGTCGGCGGCGAGGTGGGGAAGAAGCCGGCGTAGCTCGCCAGCGCGAGCTCCATGGTGGCGTTGGAGAAGGCGCGGCCGACGATGCGCGGGTCGGGGTCCTTCACGGTGACCCGCAGCAGCGCGGTGGCGGCCTCGTTGCTGCCGGCGTCCGGCCGGTCGGTGCGGAGCAGCCGCACGTCGGTCTCGGCGAAGCGCTCGCGACCGCCGAGGATGCCGAAGAGCAGCTCCTCCGCGTGGCGTGCCTTCGCCTCGATGTCGAGGCCGGTGAGCACCATGGTCATGGTGTTGCGGTAGCCGCCGAGATGGTTGAGGCACACCTTGAGGTCCGGCGGCGCCGGCTCGCCGCGCACCCCGCCGACCCGGACCCGGTCGGGTCCGTCCTGAGTGAGCCGCACGCTGTCGAAACGGGCGACCACGTCGGGGTTGGCATATGCCGGCGCGCCGATCTCGTAGAGCAGCTGCGCGGTCACCGTGCCCACCGAGACCAGGCCCCCGGTTCCCGGGTGCTTGGTGATGACCGAGCCGCCGTCGGCGGCGACCTCGGCGATGGGGAACCCGGGATAGCGGCGGTCGGCGATCTCCTCGAGGAAGGCGTAGTTGCCGCCGGTGCACTGCGGCCCGCACTCGATGATGTGACCCGCGACCACGGCGCCGGCGAGCGCGTCCCAGTCGGCACGCTCCCAGCCGTGCCACCAGGCGGCGGGGCCGGCGGCGAGCGAGGCGTCGGTGACCCGCGGACACACGACCACGTCGGCGCCGGCGCGCAGGCCCTCGACGATTCCCCAGGCGCCCAGGTAGGCGTTCGCACTGACCGGCTGCCGCTCCTCGCCGAGGGGCTGCCCGGTCTCGAGGTGGTCGAGCCGCACCCCCGCGTCGCGCAGCTCGCCGAGCCGCGGCAGCAGGTCGTCGCCCTCGACGTGGGCGACGCGCGCGTGCAGCCCGAGCCGCGCGGCGAGGTCGCGCAGGGC
>JAXDLS010000532.1:0-2586 GCA_034666485.1 Chloroflexota bacterium | reverse complement strand
GCCGGACGGCCCGGCACCCCCTTGACCACCACCCCGGTGCTGCGCACCAGCCCGGACTGCTCCAGCTCGCGGCGGAAGTTCGAGGCCTCGTGGGTGACCCCGGAGATGGCCTCGTAGAGCCGCCTCGCCTGGGGCATGGTGAAGCGCTCGGGGAGCAGGCCCACGGCGATGTTCGAGTACCAGAGCTTGCCACGGAGCCGCTCGGTGCCCTCGGCGATCATGGCGCCGTGGTCGAAGGCGACCTCGGGGAGGTCGTCGACGGGGAACCAGCGGGCGGTGGTGTCGCCCTCGTGGAGCACCGCGGCGTCGATGAGGGCCAGGTAGGAGATCGACACGATCCAGCCCCGCGGGTCGCGGCTGGGGTCGCCGTAGGTGTGCAGCTGCTCGAGGTAGATGGCGCCCACCCCGGTCTTCTCGGTGAGCTTGCGCTGGGCGGTCTGCTCGGGCAGCTCGTCGTCGTTCATGAAGCCCCCGGGGAGCGCCCAGCGGCCCTGCTGCGGGGGCTCCTCACGACGCACCAGGAGAACGTGGAGGCGGCCGCTCAGAGGTGCGAGGATGACCGGATCGGCGGTGAGCGCCGCAGGGGCGGCATAGCCCGCGGAGTTGACCGCGGTGAGCCTCGGCATGCACCGCTGAGGCTATCAGCCGCGAGGATCCCGCATGCTGGCGCGATGCCCAGCGCCGAGCTCGCCCTCCCCGCTCCGCTCGACGTTCGCACCTCGCTGGAGGTCTTCCGCCGCTGGGGCGACGACCTCGTCGATCGCTGGGACGGCGAGGTGCTGCTCCGCACCCTCCGCACCGGCGGCGGGCCGGTCGCCTGGGCGGCGACCCCGACCGGTGACCCCGGCTCGCCCCGCCTGCGGGTCAGCGTCGACGACCCGGCGCACCTCGACGCCGCGGTCGCCGCCGGTCACGCCCTCTTCGTGACCGCGCCGGAGGCGTTCGAGAGCCTCCGCGCCGGCGACGCCGCGGTCGCGGCGGCGGAGGCTCGCCACCCCGGTGTGCGCGGCGTCCGCGAGCCCGACCTGCTCACCGCGCTGGTGCGGTCCATCAGCGCCCAGCAGGTCAACCTGCGCTGGGCGGCGACCACCCGCGCCCGGCTGGTGCGCGCGACGGGGGTGGTGCGCAGCGCCGGCGGACGCGAGGTCTGGGCGCTCGACCCCCAGCGGCTGGCGGAGACCGACCCCGCCGAGCTCCGCGCCCTGCAGTTCACCACCCGCAAGGCGGAGTACATCGTCGGCGTGGCCGCCGAGGTGAGCGCGGGCCGCCTCGACCTCGAGCAGCTGCGCGCCCGCGGCGACGAGGAGGTCGTCGAGCGGCTGGTGGCGGTGCGCGGCCTCGGCCGCTGGACCGCCGAGTGGGTGCTGGCGCGCACCCTCGGCCGCCCCCGCGTGGTGGCCGGCGACCTCGGCGTGCGCAAGGCGGTGGGTGCGGCCTACCTGGGCGGACGGATGCCCACCGAGGCCGAGGTTCGCGCTCTCACCGTTCACTGGGGAGCCGGGGCGGCGGTCGCGCAGGCGGTGCTGCTCCACAGCCTGGTGTCCGGCTCGCCGCTCCGCTAGGCCTTACTGAGAAGCACGGGTGCGGCGGTCTCCCTCAGCTACTGCTGGACAGTGGAGTTCAGTCTCAGTAACGGGTCCTCCTATGCCCTGACTGACGGATCGCCGACTGGTGACCGCGCGTGTGCGACGTCGACGGTCGGCGTGAGCCTCCTCGTCGCCTGCCCCGCGCCCTCCACCATGTCACCAGTCCTGTGACGACAGGAACCGTTAGGACTGTGAACAGGGTCTGCCAGTTGTCCCCAAAGAACTGACTCACGCTCAACACGTGATTGACAGCGACCTGGATCGGCTTGTGGAACGTCCGGATGTTGAGTGGCTCACCCTGGTGTTCCACCTGTGCCCAGACAGTGAGATCGAGCACGTGATTGCCAGCCTTCTTCGGTGTGACCGTCCACTCCCAGTCCCCAGCCACATCGGCTGTGACCAGCTGAGTCTCATAATTCATCGGCCGGATGTCGAATGCATTGCTCTGTAACCGCACCGACATACGGTTGGCTACTGCTATGGCGTCCAGCTCGGACACGCCGCGTCCAACCAGTCCCTGGACCACGCCAGTCGTGAACTTCTTCAAGATGCGCGCTTCCACCGTCTCATCGACACCAATCTGCATCTGCTGGGGAACATTGAATCCCAGGGCGCCATCTGTGAGCTGTTGCCTGATCTCATTCTCAATGTCTGTGCCAGTGTATTGGGGCGGTACCTGGAGCACCGCTGCAGGGAGATTGGCTGGTGCCGACGCCCCGCGTGCCGGCGGCGCGATCTTGGTGCCACCATCGGGCGCTGGCAGGCCGATCGGGGCAGTTCCTGTGACCGGCGAGACCTGCGCGCCCGCGGCGGACGGAGCAGACCTCGGAGCAGACGTCGGACAAGGTATCGGGGTATTTGAGGACGCGGAAGGGGACGCGCACGCCGTTCGGGAAGTCGAGCCTCCATCGAGACGCGGCGCCGGGTGGACCGATGAACAGGTTGGACGTGGCGACGTCTGACTGGGCGTGGGACTGAACACGGGAAGAGACGCCGAGCT
>JAXDLS010000531.1:0-3425 GCA_034666485.1 Chloroflexota bacterium | reverse complement strand
TTTCTCCTCTCGGCGCTGCCGCGCCGAATGGTTGGGGGGCCTCCCCCAGGCCATCAGCTCCTTCGTCGCTGACAGCCTTCCCCCTTGGGCATGGAATCAGTCTAGCCGCCCGGTGCGCTCACCCCGTCGCGGCGCGGAGGAAGGAGGCGATCGAGGCGTGGCCCAGCGGGTTGGGGTGGAAGCTGCTGTAGGGGTCGTTCCAGCGGCCGCCGAACGCCCACTCCTGGGCGGTGCAGAGCTCGTGGCCGGCGAAGGCGTTCTCGACGTCCACGACCTGGGTGCGGGGCACCCCCTGGGCGGCGCGGCGGATCACCGCGTTCATCCGCGCGTACTCGGACCGGAACCAGTCGACGTCGTCGGGGGTGAGCGTCCAGGTCGACTGGCAGGTGCCACGGGGGCGGAGGATCTGCGGATAGGTGAGCACCAGCAGCTGCGCGGCGGGAGCGGCGGCGACGATCTCGCCGTAGACCCGGTGCAACGGGCCGGCGAGGGAGTCGATGCGCTGGTCCTCGTCGGGATAGTCCTTGCGGCAGCCCGCGCCCGGCCAGAGGCAGTGGGTCACGATCTCGCCGAAGCGGGCGTCGTTGCCACCGATGGTGACGGTCACCAGGCCGGCCGGCCCCAGCGCGGCCAGCTGGGACTGCTCGAGGCTCGCGATGGTGGCGCCGGTGCAGGCGGCGAAGTCGGTGAGGGTGTAGCGGCCGCTGCTGGTCTTCGCGAACACCGCGGCGTAGCTGTTGGCGGAGCGGCGGCAGGCGGTCCCGTCCTCGCCCCCCGACCCGGTCCCGCTCGAGTACGAGTCGCCGACGGCTGCGTAGGCGAGCGCGCCGGCGGCGGGCGCCCGGGCGCCGCCGCCGGTGGCGACCAGGAGCAGCGACAGCACGGCCAGCGCGCTCGCACGTGCGGCCCGTCCCATGCTGCCCTCCCTCCTGCCGACCACCGATCGGAGCAGGGTCACCGGGTTCGGTGCCGCTGTCAACCCCTGGACCGGCCGCGGCGCCGTGGCGATTGACCGGCGAAGCCGACCTCTGCGACCGGCCGCCATTGCCAGCTCCGGCCGACCTGCGTCTGCGCCACCAGGCTCACCGAGCTCATCGCCACCTCAACCCTCGGAAGCCAGCGTCCGAGCGCCGCGACGACGGGGGAAGCGAGGCCGGCGCGGTTCGCGTAGGCGACGGAGACATGCGGGCGCCGGCGGTTGACGCTCTGGCTCTGCTGCCATACCTGCTGCGGAGCGCCGGGCGATCAGCCGAGCCTGGCGTATGTTGCCGCTCGCGACGCCGCGTACGTGGCGTTGCGAGACCGCGTCGACCTCGACCGGGTCGTCGTTCGATTGCGATGCGCCGCCCTGGCGCTCGTCGACGGCGCCACGACAGGCGACATCCCGGACGCTCGTCGCACCAGCGTGCTCCGCGGTGACGCGCTGAATGCCGTGAGGATGCAGGAAGGATGGACATGGCTGACGTGAGCGCCCATGACACCGCCGCGACCGAGCCACACGACCGCACCGTCGCACCCGAGTGCACGGTCCGTGTACGGGACGTGGACGGCGAGCACGAGTACGCGATGGTCACCAGGGTCACAGCCGACGCCTCGCCGAGGTGCCTCTCCGTCGGCTCGCCCGTCGGCAGGGCGTTGCTCGGGCGCAGACCGGGGGAGCAGGTGCGCGTCCATACCCCGGGTGGCATTCGTCAGCTGACGGTCGTGGATGTGGTCGTCTCAGCGCCACCGTCCGGGCCGGCGACCGCTCGGACATGAAGGGCGTGAGGACGAAGCTGCTGAGAACGATCGCCACCCGCGCAGAGGCGCAGCAAGCGCCAGGAGAAGCGCGAGGCCCCACGCCAGCAGCGGCGACAGCGCCGGAGCGTCCATGAGGGTCCCCCGAGCACGGGTCCGGCAGGGGTCGAGGTGCACGATGTCGACGACGACGACGGCCGGCTCAGTCCCTACTCGCGGTGGGCACCGGCGGGGCCGCCGGGCTCGGCTCGGCGGCAACGTCCGGGGGCACCAGGGTGCCGTCGCCGGTGATCACGAAGCCCGCCCGCCGGTCGCCGCCGTGACGGCGCTCACCGCCGGGGAGCAGCGCCCGGGCGAGGACCTGGTCGACGTTGTCGACGGGCACCACCTCGATGCGGTCGAGGATCTCCCGGTCGACCTCGCGCAGGTCGCGCTCGTTGCGGCGGGGCAGCAGGAACACGGCGATGCCGGCGCGGTGGGCCGCGAGCAGCTTGTCCTTCACCCCGCCGATCGGGAGCACCCGGCCACGCAGGGTCACCTCGCCGGTCATGGCCACGCGGCGGTCGACCTTCCGTCCGCTGGCGGCGCTCACCATGGCGGTGACCATGGTGACCCCGGCCGAGGGCCCGTCCTTGGGGATCCCCCCCGCGGGCACGTGGATGTGCAGGCCGTGGTTGTCGAAGAAGCCCTTGCGGGCGCCGTAGCGGTGGGCGTTGACCCGCGACCAGCTCAGCGCGGCGCGGGCCGACTCCTCCATGACGTTGCCCAGCTGGCCGGTGAGCAGCAGCTCGTTCTTGCCCTCGATCGCGAGCGCCTCCACGGTGACGATGTCGCCGCCGACCTCGCTGACCACCACCCCGGTGACGGCGCCGACCTGGTCCTCCTCCTCGGCCTCGCCGAAGTCGAAGCGCTGCGGCCCGAGGTACTCCTCGAGGTCGCCGGGCCGGACCACCACGGTGTCGGTGCTCCCCGACTCGACCAGTTTGCGCGGCACCTTGCGGCACACCTGGGCGATGGTGCGCTCGAGCTGGCGCACCCCCGCCTCGTGGGTGTAGCCGCGGATCATCCCCAGCAGGGCGTCGCCGGTGATCTCCATCTCGGTGCTGTCGAGGCCGTGCTGGTCCATCTGCCGCGGCACCAGGTGGCGCTCGGCGATGCCCAGCTTCTCCGCCTCGGTGTAGCCGGTGATGCGGATCAGCTCCATGCGGTCGCGCAGCGCGGGGCCGATGGTCTCGGCGACGTTGGCGGTGGTGATGAAGAGCACCTGCGAGAGGTCGTAGGGGACCTCCAGGTAGTGGTCGGAGAACTCGCGGTTCTGCTCCGGGTCGAGCACCTCGAGCAGCGCCGCGGAGGGGTCGCCGCGGAAGTCGGCGCCGACCTTGTCGATCTCGTCGAGCATGATCACCGGGTTGCGGGTGCCCGCCTGCTTCATCGACTGGATGATCCGGCCGGGCAGCGCGCCGATGTAGGTGCGGCGGTGGCCGCGGATCTCCGCCTCGTCGCGGATGCCGCCCAGCGACATGCGCACGAAGCGCCGGTCCATGGCGCGGGCGATGCTGCGTCCCAGCGAGGTCTTGCCCACGCCCGGGGGCCCCACCAGGCAGAGGATCGGGGTCTGCAGGGCGCGCCGCGGGCGCGGCTCCTCGACCGCCGGCGTCGGCGTGCTGGGTGCGTCCGACGCGGGCGGC
>JAXDLS010000530.1:0-4003 GCA_034666485.1 Chloroflexota bacterium | reverse complement strand
CAGCCGCTTCCTCGCCTTCGCCCTCGACGCCCTGATCCTCGGCGTGGTGGTCTTCGCCGCCCTGGTGGTGGCGCTGGTGATCGCCCCCGACGGCGTGGTCGGGATGGTCGCCGTGGCCCTCTTCGTGCTCATCCCGATCCTGGTCGCGGTCGGCTACTTCACCGTCGCGGAGGCGCTCACCGCGGGACGCACCCCGGGCAAGCGCGCGCTGGGACTGCGCGTCATCCGCATCGACGGCGGCGCCCCGGGGCTGCGCGAGTCGCTGGTGCGCAACATCGTGCGCCTCCTCGACCTGGCCCTCGGAATCGGCCTGGTGGTGATGTTCCTCGATCGGCGCTCTCGACGCCTCGGCGACCTCGCCGCGGGCACGGTGGTGGTGCGCGAGTGCCGCGCCACCCTGCCGGTGGCACCGGTGCTGCCGCCGCCGATGCTGCGCACCCCCGACGCCGGTCCGGTGATCGACGGGGTCGACCGGCTCGGCGGCGCCGAGTGGACCGCGCTGCGCACCTTCCTCGCCCGCCAGGGGATGCATCCCGAGCAGCGCGCCCGGCTCGCCGCGGTGATGGCCGAGCGGCTCTGCGAGCGTCTCCAGCTCGGCCCCGGCGCGCCGGAGCGGCAGTGGCCGCCGGAGCTGCTGCTCGAGCGCCTCTACCTGCAGCTGGTCCCCCGCATGGCCCCCTCGCCCCCCGCCCCGGGCATGCCGGTGTGACCGCCGAGCAGTTCGCGGCCCGGCGCCGGACGGGCTGGGCGGAGCTCGAGCGCCACCTCGCCCAGGCCCGCCGGGGGGCGCTGCGGTCGGTCCCCGCCGCCGACCTGCAGCGCTTCGGGGTGCTCTACCGGCACGCCGCCAGCGACCTCGCCATCGCGCGCCGCGACTTCCCCGCCGAGCCGGTCACCGAGTACCTCAACAGCCTCTGCGGCCGCGCCCATCCGCTCCTCTACCGGGGCGAGCCCCTGCGCCCCTCGGCGGTGCCCGCGTTCTACGCCACCGGGCTGCCCCGCGCCGTGCGCCAGGCGGGCCGGTACGTCGCCGCCAGCCTCGCCCTGAGCCTGGTCGGGGTGGTCGCCGGCTGGCTGGCGGTGCGCCTCCGCCCCGACCTCGCCGCCACCCTCATCCCCGACTCGCTCTTCGACCGGATGGCGCGCGGCGAGGCCCACGGCGGGGTCGGCAGCGCCCCCGTCGCCGCCACCTTCATCATCCAGAACAACATCCGGGTGGCCCTGCTCTGCTTCGCCGGCGGAGCGCTGCTCGGCATCCCCACCGTGCTCAGCCTGCTCGCCAACGGCTGGATGCTGGGCACGCTCGGCGCCGCGGTGCACCGCGACGGCTTCGACGGGCGCTTCTGGGCGCTGATCGTCCCCCACGGGGTGATCGAGCTCAGCGTCATCGTCCTCGCCGGCGCGACCGGCCTGATGCTCGGCGACGCCATCCTCCGGCCCGGGCTGCTGCGCCGCACCGACGCGCTCGCGGCGGTGGCCCTGCGCGCCGTGGCGATGGCCGTGGGAGCGGCCTCGCTGCTGGTGATCGCCGGCCTGCTCGAGGGCTTCGTCTCGCCCAGCGACCTGCCGATCGGGATCAAGTACGCGATCGGCGCGACCACCGCGGTCCTCCTCTACTCCTGGCTGCTGCTGGCCGGCCGGACCCGGGCGGCGCCGCCGGGGCTGCGGCTCGAGGGCTGAGCGCCCCCCGGCGCCGCGTACACTGGGCCGCATGGAGGTGGTCCGGATCACCCCGCGCGGGTACTGCCATGGCGTCGTCGAGGCGATCCGCATGGCCAAGAGGGTGGGCGGCCAGAGCAGCGGCGAGCCGGTGTCGATGCTCGGCTACCTGGTCCACAACGAGCACGTCACCCGTGAGCTCGAGGAGCACGGCGTCCGCCTGGTCGACTCCGACGACCGGGTCGCCGGCCTCGAGCAGATCGAGTCCGGGACGGTGATCTTCACCGCCCACGGGGTCTCGCCGGCGGTGGTCGAGGGGGCCCGGGCGCGCGGCCTGCGGGTCGTCGACGCCACCTGCAGCGACGTCACCCGGACCCACGACCTGGTGCGCCGCCTGCTCGCCGAGGGCCGCGACATCGTCTACATCGGCAAGCGCGGCCACCCGGAGCCGGAGGGCGTGGTCGGCATCGACCCCGAGCGCATCCGCCTGGTGGAGCGCATCGAGGAGGTCGACGACCTCGACGTGCCCGAGGGCATGCGGCTGGCGGTCACCTGCCAGACCACCCTGTCGATGTGGGACACGCGGGCGATCATCGACCGCCTGGTCGAGCGCTTCCCCGAGATCGAGGTCCACAACGAGATCTGCCTCGCCACCCAGGAGCGCCAGGAGGCCGCGGTGCGCGCCGCCGCCGACCTCGACTGCGTGGTGGTGGTGGGCAGCATGCGGAGCAGCAACAGCCGCCGCCTGGTCCAGGTGGTCGAGGAGCGCGCCGGCCGCCGGGCCATCCTCGTCGACACCGCCGCCGACCTCGACCCCGCCTGGTTCCACGGCGTCCGCCGCGTCGGGGTCACCGCCGGTGCGTCGACGCCCACCCAGATCACCCGTGCGGTGATCACCGCGCTCGAGGCCCTTCCCGACCACGAGGACGAGGTCGCCGAACCGGCCGGGGACGCCGCCCGCAGCTGAGCGACCGGTGCTTCCGGAAGCGTGAACCGCAGGACGCACGAACGTGCGTGCCCGCACCGGCGCTGCCGGTACACTGCAGCACGACGCCGCACCGTCGGCTACTCGAGGAGGTCGTGCCGTGACGACGATGGGGACCCCGCCCGACGAGCCGAACCCCACCCAGGCGACCGAGCCGCAGGCGGTGCCGCCGAGCGCGGTGGGCACGCTCTCGCCCGACGGGCGCTGGGTCTGGGACGGCACCCAGTGGCAGCCGGCGGGTCCGCCCGCGGCGACGACCGGATACCCCGGCGCGGCCTACGCACCGGTCATCGGCCCCGCCCCAGGCCTCGCCTATGCGGGCTTCTGGATCCGCGCGGTCGCCTACCTGATCGACTCGGCGATCCTCTTCGCGGTGCTGTTCGTCCTCTCCCTCGGCACCGGCGGCTTCACCAGGACCGACCCGGCCACCGGCCTGCCGGTCGCCAACGGCTCGCTGCAGGCACTCGCCGTCGTCATCGGCGTCGCCTACGTGGTCGGCTTCTGGAGCACCCGCAGCGCCACCCCCGGCCAGATGGCGCTGGGCCTGCGCATCGTCCGCGCCGAGAACGGAGCCCCCCTCGACGTCAGCAAGGCGCTGATCCGCTATGTCGGCTACATCATCTCCGCCATCCCCTTCGGCCTCGGCCTGATCTGGGCCGCGTTCGACCCGCGCAAGCAGGGCTGGCACGACAAGATCGCCAGCACCTTCGTGGTCCGCCCCGTGGCGCAGCCGTGACCGAGTCCGGGTCCGGCGCGCCACCCGAGGAGCCGACGGCCGCCTCCTCGGGTGCGCCGCCGCCGAGCCCGCCGGGCACCCTCTCCCCCGATGGCCGCTGGGTCTGGAACGGGTACCAGTGGCAGCCCGCGCCGCCCGCACCCCCGCCCGCCGGGTACCCGCCGCAGGCGCCCCCTGGCTACGGCGCTCCCCCACCGGGATTCCCCGCTCCCGCGTATCCCGGCTACGCCAGGCCGACCGGGCCGGCACCCGGGGTCGAGTTTGCGAGCTTCCTGCAGCGGGCCGGCGCGGTGATCATCGACGGGCTGATCCTCGGGATCCCGGTCGTCGTCTGCCTCGTCATCCTCGGCGTCTCCGCGGGGCAGGACGGCAATGGGGGCAACAACGCCGGGATCGCCGTCGGCGTCCTCGGCCTGGTCCTCCTCGGCATCGCCGCCTGCCTGTACCAGGTCGTCCTCCCCGCGCAGGGCGGCACCTGGGGGATGCGCATGGTCAGGATCCGGGTGGCGCGGGCGGACAACGGCGCCAACATCGGGATCCCCCTGGCCCTGGGCCGGTGGGCGGTGATGGCGGCGATCAGCTTCTTCGGCTTCTACTGGCTCGACGCCCTCTGGATGCTCTGG
>JAXDLS010000529.1:0-3260 GCA_034666485.1 Chloroflexota bacterium | reverse complement strand
CCGTGGCGCCCGGCGACGGCCGCGGCGGCGCAGGCGTTGCGCACGGTGTGGAGCCCGGGGACGCGCAGGTGCAGCGGCGCGGCGCCGTCAGGCCCGATCAGCCGGCAGCGGATGCCCTCCAGGCCGTCGCCGGCCACCTCGACGGCCCGGTACTCGGCGGAGACGTCGAGCCCGAACCAGGTCACCGGCGCGGGGCTGCGGCCCGCGACCCGGCGCACCTCGGGGTCGTCGGCGTTGCAGATCGCCGAGCCGCCCGGGGGGAGCGACTCGAGCAGCTCGGCCTTGGCGTCGCCGATGGCGGCGAGCGAGCCGAGCAGCTCGACGTGGGAGAGGCCGATGTTGAGCAGCACCCCGGTCGCCGGACGGGTGAACCGGGCGAGGTCGCGGATCTCCCCGGGCGCGGACATCGCCATCTCGGCGACGAACACCCCCACGGGCGGGCGCAGCGCCAGCACCGAGAGGGGGATGCCCGTCCAGGTGTTGAGGTTGCCGGCGGTGGCGGCGGCGTCGCGGCCGGCGAGGGCGAGCGCGCAGAGCTCCTTCGCCGAGGTCTTCCCGACGCTGCCGGTGATCCCGACCACCGCGCAGCCGAGCTCGGCGAGCCGGGCGGTGCAGGCGCGGCGCAGGGCAAGGGCGGTGTCGTCGACCCGGAGCAGCAGCGGCGGGTGCCCGTCGGGCAGGGAGCGGCCCTCGGCGACCACCGCGAGCGCCGCCCCGGCGGCGGCCGCCGCGCCCACGTAGGCGTGGCCGTCCATGCGCTCGCCGGCGAGGGCGACGAAGGCGCTGCCGGGCCCGGCTCGGCGCGAGTCCGTCTCGATCGCGGCGAGCGGAGCACAGCGCTCACCCGCGCCCTCGAGGCGGCCGCCGAACAGGCGTGCCAGGTCCGCCGGGGTGAGCAGCATCGCGGAGATGGTACGGGGAAGCCCAGGGGAGGGTTTCGGAGGGGCGGGGGAGGTGGGCGCGGACGCCCGTCCTCCGCCCGCGGTCAGCCCCCCGCACCTGGTCCCATTCAAGGCTCTGCGCGCTGACGCGCGCATTGGATGGGGGGCCTCCCCCAGGCCATCAGCTCCTGGATCGTGAGTCTTCCCCCTCACGGGACGATTCTCCAGGCGTCGACCGCGAGCTGGGCGACACTCTTCCAGACCGGCGCGGCGAGGTAGGCGCCCTCGTGGGGCACCCTGTTCTCGTGCGGCTTGCGGATGATCACGAAGGCGGTGAACCGGGGGTCGTCGACGGGCAGGAAGCCGACGAAGGAGGCGATGATGTCGGCCCCGTAGGCGCCGTTGACGGCGATGCTGGCGGTGCCGGTCTTGCCCCCGATGATGCCCTTGAAGGCGGGGATCTTCGCGAGGAAGCCGGAGGCCCCCCTGTCCTCGACCACGCCGGTCATCATGTGGGCGAGCTGGTGGGCGGCGTCGGCGGACATCACCTGCCGGGTGCGCGGCACCACCGGCGTCTCCACCCGGGTCTGCGGGTCGACGATCGCCTCGACCGCGTGCGGCTGCACCCAGACGCCGCCGTTGGCGACGGCGTTGATGGCGGCGAGCATCTGCACCGGTGTGGCCTGCACCTGCTGCCCGAAGGACGCGGTGGCGTAGTCGACGTCGGTCCAGGCGCGCTGCGGGCGCAGCGGCTGGTTCACCTCGCCGGCGACGTCGATGCCGGTGGGCGAGCCGATGCCGAAGGCGAGCAGGTTCTGGTAGTAGGGGTCCTTCCCCAACCGGCGCATCACCTCGATGGCCCCGTTGTTCAGCGAGTCGTCGAGCACCCACTGGAAGGTGACCTTGCCGTGGGAGCGGTTGTCCCAGTCGTGGATGAGGAATCCACCGATGGTCTGCTGGCTCTCGTTGATGGTCTGGTCGGGGGTGAAGACGTGGTGGTCGAGCCCGCCGGCGAAGGTCACCACCTTCATCACCGAGCCGGGCTCGTAGAGGTTGTCGACGGCGCTGTCGCGGAAGAGGCCGATGTCGCTCGACGAGTAGTGGTTGGCGTCGTACGAGGGATAGTCGGCCCAGGCGCGGATGGCGCCGGTCCTGGTGTCCATCACCATGATCGTCCCCGACTCCGCCTGGCTGTCGGTGGCGACCCCCTTCGCCAGCGCCTGCTCGGCCCAGTACTGCAGCCTGGAGTCGAGCCCCAGTCGCAGGTCGCTGCCGTTGCGGGCGTCGCGCCGCTGCTCGTTGGTGAGCACGATGGGGTTGCCGGCGACGTCGCGCAGCGTCGTCTCGATGCCGTCCTGGCCGCGCAGCACCGACTCGTACTTCGACTCGACGCCGTACTGGCCGTGGCCGTCGTGGTCGACGAAGCCGAGGAGGTTGCTGGCGAAGGAGACCCCGGGCACCGGCGAGGGGCCGTAGCTGCGCTGGTCCTCGGGGATGATGCCGATGCCGTAGACCTTGAGGGCGCGCAGCCTGGTGGTCACCGACTCGTCCACCCGCCGGGCGAGGTAGACGAAGCGCCCGGGCTGGTTCATCAGCGACTCGAGGTGCGACGGTCCCATGTGCAGCACCGGCGCCACCCGCTCGGCGACGGCGTGGCGCTGATCCGGGCGGATCACCCCGGGGTCGGCGAAGATGCTGTACACGGGCACGTCGCCGGCGAGCAGCGAGCCGTCGCGGTCGAGGATGCGGCCGCGGTGGGCGCGCAGGGTGATGTCGATGCCGTGCTGCCGCGCCGCCGCGGCGGCCAGGTCGCGGTGCTGGCGCAGCTGCACGTCGGCCAGCCGCAGCGAGAGCACCACGGTCAGGACGCCGAAGATGACCAGCAGCCAGACGCCCCGCGCCCGGAAGTCGGGGGCCTCGGCGACGAACCAGCCGCGCACCGCGGGCCGTCTCGGGGAGGAGCCGCCGGTCCTCGGCCGGAGGGGAGCGGGTGCGGACGGTCGCCGGCGCTCGGTCACGGCGCCGCCGCCTCGACCTCGTCGGCCCCGAAGCTGCCGCGCAGCGCCGCCACCAGCCGCTCCATGGGGTCGCCGCCGGGGGGCCGGCCGAGCGCCCCGGGCGCGGCGGGCACGCTGACCGCCGGCGGCACCGCGGCCACGTAGGCCCACTTCGACGGCGGCCGCAGCCCGAGCGACTGGGCGGCGGCGCCGATGCGCGCACCCGAGCGCAGCCGGTCGAGCTCGTCGCCGAGGCGGCTGTTCTCGTCGCGCAGCGACGCCTGCTCGGCGGACAGCCGGGTGGCCTGGAAGGTGGCCTGGGTGAGGTGCGCCGACTGGGCCACGTAGGCGATGCCGATCACCGCCACCAGCAGGATGAAGG
>JAXDLS010000528.1:0-8264 GCA_034666485.1 Chloroflexota bacterium | reverse complement strand
TCGGCCACACCCGCCTCATCCTCGCCCGCTTCGGCCGCTTCTGGAGCGCGCTGGCCCTCGGCGACCTGGTGCTGCTCTGCGGGCTGACCCTGGTCACCGAGTTCGTCGGCGTCCGCATCGCCGCCGGCCTGCTCGGCCTGCCCGCCCGGCC
This sequence comes from Chloroflexota bacterium, assembly GCA_034666485.1. Taxonomy (GTDB): domain Bacteria; phylum Chloroflexota; class Dormibacteria; order Aeolococcales; family Aeolococcaceae; genus CF-96. The sequence continues at coordinate 8,113 of JAXDLS010000528.1, read as the reverse complement.
GGCGGTGGTGCTGTCCGGCGCCGCCCTGCTCGCCGCCACCCTCACCGGCAGCTTCCGCCGCTGGGAGCGGGTGATGTACCTGCTCATCGCCGTCGACCTCGCCATCATCCCCCTGGGCGTCCTCGGGGGCGGCGGGCGGGCCGGGCTGCGTGACCTGGTGGTCCCCGGCATCGGCGGCCCCGACACCGACGCGGTGGTCCTGCTCGTCGCCCTCGCCGGCACCACCATCGCCCCCTGGCAGATGTTCCTCCAGCAGTCGCTCGTCGTCGACAAGCGCATCACCCCGCGCTGGCTCGGGTACGCGCGGATCGAGACGGTGGTGGGAGCGGTGCTGATGGTCGCCGGAGCGGCGGTGGTGATGACCGCCTCCGCGGCCGCCTTCTCGGGCACCCCGCTGGCCGGCCACTTCAGCGACGCCGGAGCGGTGGCCCAGGGCGTCGGCGCCCGGCTCGGCGGCGCCGCCCGGACGCTCTTCGCCGTGGTGCTCCTCGACGGCGCGCTGCTGGGTGGAATGGCGGTGACCCTCGCCGGCTCCTACGCATGCTCCGAGATGGCCGGGGCACGCCACTCGCTGCACCGCGCGCCCCGCTGCGCCCCCGTCTTCTTCGGCACCGTCGCGGCGATGATCGCCGGTGCGGCGGGAATGGCGCTGCTCGCCGGGGTGGCGCCGGGGACGCTCACGGTGCTCGTCCAGGCCCTCGCCGGCGTGCTGCTGCCCAGCGCCACCGTCTTCCTGCTGCTGCTCAGCAACGACACCCAGGTGCTGGGTCCGTGGGTCAACCCGCCCTGGCTGAACTGGGTGGCGTCCACGGTCGTTGCCGGCCTGCTGCTGCTCTCGATGCTCCTGGTGATCACCTCGCTGCACGACGCGATCCCGCTGGCACCGCTGAGCGCCGTGCTCGGCGCCCTGACCGTGGCCGGCCTGCTCGCCGCCGGCGTGGTGACCGGGTGGGGCCGCCGGGCCTGGGCGCGGGCCGAGTTCCTCGACACCGCCCGGCCGGCGGGGATCCGGGTGGCCGGCGGCGCCGAGCTGGTGGTGCTCCCGCCGCGCTCGCGACCGGTGAGCCGCCTGGCTCAGCGTCGCCGCCTCTGGCGCACCCCGCCGCTCGACGAGCTGGCGCGCCCGCCCCTGACCCGCGGCCGCCTGATGGGAATGGTGGTGCTGCGGATCTACCTGGCCGGCGCCGTCTGCGCGGTGGCGCTCCGGGGGGTGCTGGCGGTGCTCGGCCGCTGAGCCGTCCCCGCCGTCTCGGGCGGGGAGCAGCGCGGCTGTGTGGCCGGTCCAACTCGGACGCTATTGCGATGCTCTTGCACCTCTGCTACGGTGCGCGGATGGCGGTGGTGGCGAAGCGGCGGGCGGCTCGGGGTCCGGAGCGGATGAGCCGGCCCGAATGGCGACGGCTGGGGGGCTTCTACGCCGTGGTCGCGCTGCTCCACGTGGCCGGCTGGGGCACCTTCATGCTGGTGGTGCTGCCCGCCCACTACCAGGCGCTCGGCCTGGGCACCGCCACCCTCGCGTACACCTTCGGGATGCGCCACGCCTTCGACGCCGACCACATCTCCGCCATCGACAACACCACCCGCAAGCTGATGGCCGACGGTCAGCGGCCGATGGGGGTGGGGTTCTTCTTCTCGCTCGGCCACTCCACCGTGGTGTTCGGGCTGGCGGTGGGCCTGGCCATCGCCGCGCGGCGCATCGCCGGGGCGGTGACCTCCGGCGGCTCCGCGCTGCACAGCACCGGCGGACTGATCGGGACACTGGTGTCCGGAACCTTTCTCTACCTGATCGGCATCGTCAACCTGGTGGTGCTGCTCGGCATCATCCGGGTGTTCCGCGAGATGCGCAGCGGCCGCTACGACGACGACGCCCTGGAGCGGCGGCTCAACGACCGTGGCCTGCTCTTCCGATTCTTCGGACCGCTGGCGCGGAGCATCCACTCCAGCTGGCAGCTGTACCCGCTGGGGGTGCTGTTCGGCCTCGGCTTCGACACCGCCACCGAGGTCGGGCTGCTGGCGCTCGCCGCGGGGGCGGCCGGCACCGGGCTGCCCTTCTACGCCATCCTCTGCCTGCCGGTGATCTTCGCCGCCGGCATGTCGCTGCTCGACACGGCCGACGGTGCCTTCATGTGCAAGGCGTACGGATGGGCGTTCTCGAACCCGGTGCGCAAGGTCTACTACAACATCACCATCACCGGCCTCTCGGTCGGCGTGGCGCTCCTTGTCGGGTCGATCGAGATCCTCGGCCTCCTCGCCAGCCGCCTGGGCTGGAGCGGCGGCCTCTGGGACCGGCTGAGCGGCATCGACCTCAACACCGTCGGCTTCGTCATCGTGGCCATGTTCGTGGTCACCTGGGCGGTGGCGCTGGCCGTCTGGAAGCTCGGCCGCGTCGAGGAGCGCTGGTCGCGATCGCTGCTGTCGGACGCGACCACCGTGCACGACGCGCAGCTGATCGGGGTGGCGCAGGGTGACGCCCACCGGCTGGACAGGGTCCTCGAGCTCGGCGGTGACGGTGGCGACACCCGCGTCACCCGCCCCTGAGAGGTGTCCGGCCCGAGGAGGTCACGGCGCATGTGCTCCAGGGCCGAGCGCTGCAGCCGGGAGACGTGCATCTGGGAGATGCCCAGCCGCTGCGCGACCGCCCGCTGGGGGAGCTGGTCGAAGAAGCGCAGCGCCATGATGTCGCGCTCGCGCGGCGACAGGTGGGCCATCGACTGCTCCACCAGCGCCCGGGTCTCGACCCGCTCGAGGTTCTCGTCCTCCTGGCCAAGCCGCTCGTGCAGCTCGACCCCGTCGTCGTCGGAGCCGCGGCGCAGGGTGGAGTCGAGCGAGACCGCCCGGCGCGCCGGCGAGACCTCGAAGGCGGCGAGCACCTCGTCGGGGTCGAGCCCGGCGTGCGCGGCGACCTCCATCACCGAGGGCTCGCGTCCCAGCCGGTGGGAGAGCTGCTCGCGCGCGCGCATCACCCGGGTGTAGGCCTCCTGCAGCCGCCGGGGCACGCGGACCGCCCAGGAGCGGTCGCGGAAGTGGCGGCGGATCTCGCCCGTGATGGTGGGGGTGGCGAAGGTGCTGAACGCCCTCTCCAGGCTGGGGTCGAAGCGCTCGATGGCCTGGATCAGGCCGACGAAGCCCACCTGCTCGATGTCCTCGAGCGGCTCGCCGCGGTTGGCGAAGCGGCGGGCGATGAAGCGCACCAGGTCGACGTTCAGCTGCACCAGGCGGTCGCGCGCCGCCGGCTGGCGATCGCGGGCGTACTCGGCCAGGAGGCATCGCATCTCGGCTCGCCTGTGGGGGAACGCGGGGCCCTCGCGGGGGCGGACGGGGGCCGCCGGCTCTGGGTCGGGGATCTGGATGGTGGCCTGAGCCATCGCGATGTCCTCATTCCGGGGTGGAGCCGTGAGAAAAGTCTGCCCAGTGCGCGCCCACCCGGACCTCGGCCTGGGAGGACCAGAGCGATCCGATTCCTTGATCCGCCAGGTCCGGACCGGGGCCGGATGGCGGTCAGGCTCGAGGGGACGCCACCGAGCCGCGCAGCGGTCCGGCTACTCTCGGAGCTCCAGCTCGAAGCGTCCGGGGAGCAGCTCGTCGGCGCGGGCCACCATCAGCTCCCCGGCCGAGCGGAAGATCACCCGGGCCTCCGGGCCGAACTCCGCGATCACCTGGCGGCAGGCGCCGCAGGGGGGCACCGAGCGAGCGTCGGCGAAGACCGCGACAGCGTCCAGGCGCATCCCCGGGCCCTCGGCGGCGACGGCGGCGAAGACCGCGCTGCGCTCGGCGCACACGGTGAGCCCGTAGCTGGCGTTCTCGACGTTGCAGCCGCGGAAGACGCCACCGGCGAGGGTGCGCACCGCGGCGCCGACCCGGAAGCGCGAGTAGGGGGCGTAGGCGCTCGCCGCGGCCTCGCGGGCGATCGCGACGAGGGCCTGGTCGCCGGCATCCACGCCCGCGGCGGGGGGTCTCATGCTGCTCCGCCTCCCTCCACCAGATGCGGGAACGACGCTCCGTTCGTGTGAGGCTACAATCCGAGCCACCATCCGTGCTGGTGGGGTGGAGGCGCATGGGTGCACGGGGCTCCCAGTGCCGGAATCCCTGTTGAGAACGTGGAGAAAGAGGGCGACGTCAAGGCCCGGCTCCTCGGCTCCGCCGAGGACGCTTTCGCTGCGTTCGAGTGCCTGCTGACCGCCATCCCGCTGGACCGCCGCTTCGGCGGCTGGAGCGTCCGGGAGGTGATCGGGCACCTGGCGTCCTGGACCGAGGCGGCGGCGAGCGGCATCCTCGAGGACCTTGCGGGCTTCCCCTGGCGTGACGAGGAGCGGGACGCCTTCAACGGCCGCGCCCGGCAGCAGGTCTCGGTGGAGAGCGACGCCCAGCTGGTGCAGCGCTACTGCGTCGCCCGCACCACCTTCCTCGCCACCCTGATGTCCGCGCCCCCGGCGGCGCTGGGGCCGGGGTCGGCCGCCGGAGAGTGGGCCCGGGGCATCGTCGAGCACTACATGGGGCACGTCGCCATGCTCGAGGGCAAGCCCGCGGCATAGCCCGGTCCAGGGGCTGGACATTGACCCCACGGTAGGTCACCATGTGCCTCGTTTCGATCGCCGACGTCGATGGGCGGGCACCGGCGACAGGAAGGGAAGGATATGACGCTCGTCAGCGTGACGACCATCTGTGCCCGGCGCCGTGGTGTGCTCGCCGGTGCCCTCGCCGCCCTCGTGTCGGCGGCCGCCCTCGCGCCCTGCGTCTCCGCGGTGGCGTCGGCGGGCTCCTCGCACCGTTCGCACGCGGCCTCGGGCTCGAGCGCTCACGGCTCTCCCGCCCCGGCGCCGGGCGGTCCGCGCAACCTCCTGACCAGCGCCGACGGCACCCTGAACACCGCCGTCGGGGTGTACAGCGACTGCAGCGGCGCCACGGCGGTGCCCACCGACATGGCCGCCGTCGACACCTGCGTCCGCGGTCGCACCTACTTCGTCGGCCACAACCAGGGCGTGTTCACCCCGCTGATGCACATGGACGTGGGCTCGGTCATCACCTGGTACGACGGCCGCGGCGCGGTCCACCACTACCGGGTGGTGGCGGTGCGCGACACCGCCGGGGGCGCCCGTCCGCTGACCACCACCACCCACCGTGTCGCCGCCCAGTTCCAGACCTGCGCGGTCGCCGACGGGTCCGTGGACCGCATCCTGGACGCCGTCGCCGCCTGAGCTTGGTCGTTGCGCACGAGAGCGAGGGGCTCGCTTTCTCGCGGCACGTCCAACGTCCCAGAGGTCCGGTTGGAGGGATCCTTTGCTCTGACTTTTTCCACCTGCGGAGAGGGGGCCCTAGGGTTCCGCCGGCGGCAGTGTCGCCGGGCAGCGACCGAGAGGGCAAGCGGCGTCGAGCCGTGACACGGAGGGATAAAAACCCGGGAGATCGTCCTTTTCCGTGCCCGTCGAGGTGCATCGAGTTGCCCGATCTCCTGGTGGGCCAGCCGGTGGTCCTGTCCATCGACGTGCAGCAGGACGGAGCCGCCGTCGACGGTCCGATCCCCCACATGCCGGGATTCGAGCAGCGGCTCGAGCGGTCGGTCGCGATCGTGGAGGCGGCACGCGAGGCGAGCGTTCCGGTCATCTTCGTCCAGGAGAGGCACGCGCGCACCTGGGTCGACTTCGGGCGTGAGCTCGACGGCCGCGAGCGGGTGCACTGCCTGGAGGACGACCCGGGCACCGCGCTGCATCCGCGGCTGCGGCCGCAGCCGGACGAGTACCACGTGCCCAAGCGGCGCTACTCGGCGTTCTTCGGTACCGACCTCGAGATCCTGCTCCGCGGCCTGGGGGCACGGACGCTGGTGCTCCTCGGCAGCCTGACCGACGTCTGCGTGCACTACACGTTCGCCGACGCGCATCAGCACGACTACGTGGTGCGGGTCGCCGCGGACGCCGTGGGGGGCTCGTCGCTGCCCGCGCACGAGGCCTCGCTGCTGGCCATGGAGTATCTGCAGACCGGCGCGGTCCGCCTCACCCGGGAGATCGTCGCCGCGCTGCGCGCCCATTCCGGGCCGCGCCGCCCCGGGGTGCGTCCCCGGCTGGTGATGGGCGCGATGTGAGCCTGCTCGGCGAGGCGATCTGCACCGACGGCGTGATCGACGAGCCGGGTCCACGACCGGGCGGCGGTGCCGTCGCCGCTGTCCGCGACCTGCACGTGACCTTCGCCGGGCGGGGCCGGCCGGTGCAGGCCGTCCGCGGCGTCGACCTGGAGCTGCGTGCGGGAGAGGTCGTCGCCCTGGTCGGCGAATCCGGCTCGGGCAAGACGGTGCTGGGACTCTCGCTGCTGGGACTGCTTCCTCCCCAGGCGCACGCGCGCGGCGAGGCGCGGGTCGGCGACGTCGACATGCTGACGGCGCCGGAACCGCTGCGCCGGCGCGTGCGCCGCGAATCGCTCGGTGCCGTCTTCCAGGACCCGCTGAGCTCGCTCACCCCGACGATGCGCGTCGGTGACCAGGTGGCGGAGGTGGCGGGGTCACGCGCCGGTGCGGTGCGCCTGCTCGAGCAGGCCGGCATCGCCGATGCCGGGGAGCGGCTCGCCCAGTACCCGCACCAGCTCTCCGGCGGGCTCCGCCAGCGGGTGATGATCGCCATCGCCATCGCCGGCACCCCCCGGCTGCTGGTCGCCGACGAGCCCACCACCGCGCTGGACGTCACCGTGCAGGCGCAGGTGCTCCGGCTGCTCCGCCGGCTCTGCGACGAGATCGGGTGCGCGGTGGTGCTGGTCACCCACGACCTCGGGGTCGCCGCCACCGTGGCGGACCGCATCTGCGTCATGTACGCGGGCCGTGTCATGGAGGCGGGCGGTGGCGCCGCCGTCCTGGCCCGGCCCGCCCATCCCTACACCGCGGCGCTGCTCTCCTCCCGGCTGGGGCTGACCAGCGGGCGCGGCCGCGCCCTGGCCACCATCGGCGGTGAGCCGCCCGACCCTCGGTCGCCGCTGCCCGGCTGCGCCTTCAGCCCGCGCTGCCCCGCGGCCACCGCCGCATGCGACGAGGGCCCGCCCCCGCCGCCGGCGGCGGCGCCGACCCACGACGGGCTCAGCGCCTGCATCATCCCCGGCGCCGCGGCGGCCTCCCGGATGGGGGAGCCGCGGCGGTCGCGGCGGCAGCCGCCGGCGGCGCCCACCGGCGGGGTGCGGGTGGAGGACGTGGTCGTCCGCCACCGGCTCCGCCGCGGACATCTCGACGCGCTGCGCGGCGTCAGCCTCGAGGTCGCGCCCGGCGAGGCGGTGGCCGTCGTGGGCGAGAGCGGCAGCGGCAAGACCACCCTGCTCCGGGTGATCGCCGGCCTGCAGCGACCCACCTCGGGCCGGGTCACCCTCGCCGAGGGAACCCGGCCGCTGATGGTCTTCCAGGACCCCGGCTCCAGCCTGACCCCCTGGCTCACCGTGGGCGAGCAGGTCGCCGACCGCATCCGCCGGCTGCCCGCGGACGAGCGCGAGGAGCGCGTGCGGCAGGCGCTCGCCTCGGTGGGGCTGCCCTGGGAGACCGCCTGGGCGCGCCCGCTCCAGCTCTCCGGCGGTCAGCGCCAGCGCGTGGCGCTCGCCCGGGTGGTGGCGGACGACTGCCGGCTGCTGCTCTGCGACGAGCCCATCTCCGCGCTCGACGCGTCGCTCGCCGCCGGCGTTCTCAACCTCATCCGCCGGCTGCGCCATCAGCTCGGCATGGCGGTGGTGTTCGTCACCCACGACCTCGCCGCGGCGCGCTACATCGGCGATCGCATGCTGGTGATGCGCCATGGCGAGGTGATCGAGAGCGGGCCCGCGGAGCAGATCTGCGGCTCGCCCGACAGCGAGTACACCCGCGAGCTCATCGCCGCGGTGCCGGGGCGGGGCCGGTGGCGATAGCCGGGCCCTTCCGGGAGATGGGAGCTCCGGCGCGACCGCGACGGCGGATGCCGGTCGATCTCGCCGGCCGGCTGCGCGCCGTCCCCGGGCTCGACCTCGCCGGCGCCGCGGTGTTCCTGCTGCTGGTGCGCACCGATCCCGCCGCCGCGGTCGCCGGCCCCTTCGCAGCCCCCTCCGCGCACCACCTCTTCGGCACCGACGACCTCGGCCGCGACATCCTCATCCGAGTCCTGCACGGGCTCCGCGCCAG
>JAXDLS010000527.1:0-3532 GCA_034666485.1 Chloroflexota bacterium | reverse complement strand
GCGAGCAGGTCCGCGCGCACCGCCGGCAGCAGGTGGTAGCCCTCGAGCGCCTTCTCGCCGCGCAGCGCGTCGGCCATCTCGAGCCCGGCCTCGGGCCCGTACGCCATCGACACCGCCACCGCGCGGTTCAGCTCCACGACCGGTGACGGCGTGACCTGCGCGAGCGCCCCGTAAAGCGCGGCGATGCGCGCCCAGTCGGTGTCCTCGGGCGTGAGCGCGCGCGCGTGGCAGGCGGCGATGGCGGCCTGGAGCGCGTAGGGGCCGAGCGCGCCTCCCAGCTGCTGGGCCCGGGCGAGCGCACCCAGGCCGCGGCGGATGAGCAGGCGATCCCAGCGGGTGCGGTCCTGGTCGAGGAGCAGGACCGGCTCCCCGGAGGGCCCGACCCGCGCCCGCGAGCGCGATGCCTGGATCTCCATCAGCGCGACCAGGCCGTGCACCTCCGGCTCCCTCGGCAGCAGCGCGGCGAGGATGCGGCCGAGGCGGAGCGCGTCCTCGCAGAGCGCCGGTCGCATCCAGTCGTCGCCGGCGGTCGCCGAGTAGCCCTCGTTGAAGACGAGATAGACGACCTCGAGCACGGAGGACAGCCGGGCGGCGAGCTCCGCGCCCTCGGGCACCTCGAAGGGGACGCGCGCCTCGGAGAGCGTCCGCTTCGCCCGCACGATCCGCTGGGCCACCGTCGCCCGGGGCACCAGGAAGGCGCGCGCGATCTCCTCGGTGGTGAGGCCGCCGACCAGGCGGAGGGTGAGCGCCACCCGCCCCTCGGTGGCGAGCACCGGGTGGCAGGAGGTGAGCACCAGGCCCAGCAGGTCATCGCCACCGTCGCCGCCGGCGGCGGTGTCGAGCTCGCGGCCGATCTCCTGGTGCTTGCGATCCAGCCGCTCCCGGCGGCGGAGCAGGTCGATGGCGCGGTGCTTCGCGGTGGCCATGAGCCAGGCGCCCGGGTTGACCGGCACGCCCGACTCGGGCCACTGCTCGAGCGCGGCGACGAAGGCGTCCTGCGCGAGCTCCTCGGCGATGCCCACGTCGCGCACCATCCGTGCCAGCCCGGCGATGAGCCTCGCCGACTCGATCCTGAAGACCGCGTCGATCGCGTGCCGGGCTTCGGACGGCGGCACCGCGATCCTGCTCCGCCCGCTTCCTACCGCTTCTCGGCGACCTGGGCGCGCAGCCTCTCCTCCGCCTCGCGGAGCTCGGGGGTGAACTCGGGCCCGAAGTCCGCGGCCTCGAAGAACTCGCGGATCTCGAGCTGGGCGTGCCCGTCACCGTCGAGCGCCGGCCAGCGCCGTGCCCACTCGATCGCCTCGTCCAGCGACTTCACCTGGATGACGGTGTACCCGGCGATCAGCTCCTTGGTCTCGGTGAACGGGCCGTCGATGACCGTCGGCGTGCCTCCGGAGAAGGAGACCCGCGCCCCCTTCGAGCTGGGGTGCAGCCCGTCGCCGTCGAGCAGCACGCCGGCCGCGCCCAGCTCCTCCATGTACTTCCCCATGGCGGCGAGGAGCTCCTCGCTGGGCATGATGCCGGCCTCGGTGCTCGCGTCGGCCCTGCGCAGGATCATGAATCGCATCGTGGTGTCTCCGTGTCGTCGGCTCGGCGCCCGGTGTGCCGGGGCCCTACTTGGACATCGATCGGGCGGTGGCGGTTTTCGACATCCCCCCGCTCAGGCCGGCTGGAAGCGCGACCCCACGGCCAGCACCAGCCCCAGGTAGGCCACCCAGGGCAGCGTGCTGAGCATCAGCAGCGACCCCCGGGTGCGGCCGTCGTGGAGCAGGCCGAGGGTGTAGATGCCGGCCAGCAGGGTGAGGATGCCGTTGACCAGGCCGAGCGGCCCCGGGCTCCAGTCGGTGAACGCCAGGCCGAGGGCGCCGGGGAGGCAGGCCTGGAAGGCGGTGGCGCCGAACACGTTGCCGGCGGCGAGGCCGTCGTCGCCGCTGCGCACCCAGAGCACGCTGTTGAACATCTCCGGCAGCTCGGTGGCGAGGGGCACCACCACCACCGCCAGCAGCAGCGGGGAGATGTGGAGCGCGTGGCCGGTCTGCTCGACGGCGCGGACGAAGAGCTCGGCGCCGGCGACCAGCATCGCCACGGCGATCAGCAGCTGGGCCGTGACCGCCAGCCCGGGGGGCCGCTCCGACCGTCGTGTCATGTGGAGCGGGTCGGGACTCTCGGTCGCGGGTGCGCTGCCGGAGAGGGTGGCGCGGACGTGGCGGGCGTAGAGGAGGACCAGGCCGACCGCGAGCGCGATGCGCACCCCGTGGGGCAGGGCGATGCCGATCAGCAGCACCGCGAAGCCGGCCAGGAAGGTGCCCAGGTCGCGGCGCACCTGGGCCATGACGGGGCGGAGCTCGGGGTCGCGGCGCCGCGCCGCCACCGCCGCCCCGGTGATCGCCACCCCCAGGGTGAGCAGCAGGAAGGGGGCGCCGACGATGGCCCCCACCGCGACCGCGTCGGAGTCGGCGTTGCCCCGGATGATCGCGACCACGGGGACGGTGGTCTCCGGCAGCGCGGTCCCCAGCGCGGCGAGCAGGCTGCCGGTGGCGCCGGCGGCGAGGCCGAGGCGGAAGCCCGCCCACTCCACCGCGTTGGTGAAGAGCTCGGCGGCGACCACGATCAGGAGCAGCCCCCCGACGAAGAGGGCGGCGGTGATCACCGAGCCACGCTCACGAGGTGAATCGGAAGCCTTCGACGCGGACCCAGGGGACCAGCACCGCGCTCCCGTCCTCGCCGAGCTCGAGGCGGCGCTCGTCGCTGATGCCGCGCACCCGGCTCAGCGCCCCCACGATCGACTGGGTGAAGCGCAGGTCGCGGACGGGCGCGCCCAGGCGGCCGTCCTCGATGAGGAAGGTGCCCTCGCGGGTCATCCCGGTGATCACCGTGCGCAGCGGGTGGACCATCCGCACGTACCAGAGGCGGGTGACGTAGAGGCCACGGCGCACCCCGGCGATGAGCTCGGGCACCGGCGTCGTGCCCGGGTCCATGACCAGGTGGGTCGCCCAGGGCCCGACGGTGTTGGGCTGGGGGAGCGCGTGGCCGGTGGAGGCGACGCCGTCGCGGATCGCCGTCGGGGTGTCGTAGACCACGTCGCGGCAGACACCCTGCTCGACGAAGGTCACCCGGCGGGTGCTCACCCCCTCGAAGTCGAAGGGGAAGGGCCGCACCAGCGGGTCCGCGGCGTCGTCGCGGATCCCCACCTCGGGGCTCATCAGCCGCTCGCCGCGGCGCATGAAGCTGCGGTGCTCCTGCACCGCGAGGGCGCTGAAGCCCAGGTAGGAGAGGTAGGCGACCAGCTCCTGGACGGCGTAGGGGGCGAGCACCACCTCGTACTCGCCGGGGTCCGCCGGTCGCGCCCCCTGGTTGCGCTCGGCGGTCTCGACCACCTCGGCGGCGACCGCCGCGGGGTGGAGGTCGTCGACGTCGACGGCGTGGCGATCCGCATAGCCGGCCCCGTCGTCGCCGCGGACCACCGAGCTCAGGCTGGCGGCGGTGACCTGTCCGTGGCGGCGCAGGCCGCGGCTGTTGACCACCACGCGCC
>JAXDLS010000526.1:0-2578 GCA_034666485.1 Chloroflexota bacterium | reverse complement strand
CCGGGATGGTATCGGCAAGGGGCAGGACGCAGCCCGCCGCGACGATCCGCTCCTCGCGGATGATGACCGCGCCGTCGTGCAGCGGCGAGTTCGGGAAGAAGAGGGTGGCCAGCATCTCCGCGGTGGTCTCGCCGTTGATGCGCACCCCGGTGGCGGCGACGTTCTCCAGGCCGGTGCCGCGCTCGAAGACGATCAGCCCGCCGGTGCGCCGCTCGCTCAGCGAGCCGGCGGCGCGGATCACCTCGTCCACCAGCCGGATGATGCCCGCGCCACCCTGGTGGGGCAGGATGGCACGCACCGGGGCGAGCCGGCCCACCTGGTCGAGGGCGCGGCGCAGCTCGGGTTGGAAGAGCACCACCGCGGCGATGAGGATGGCCTGGCCGCCGCTGGCGAACACGTACTTGAGCAGGCGCAGGTTGAGCGCGGTGGCGATGAGGTCGACGACCAGCAGCACCACCAGGCCGACCAGCAGCTGCGCCGCCTGGGTGCCGCGCACCAGCTTGAGCAGCTGGTAGAGGATGACGGCGACGATCAGCACGTCGATGATGTCGCGCCATCCCACGTTGCTGAGGAAGATGCGGAAGGTGTCGAGGGCGCTGCTCACGGGACCGCACCCGCGAACACCAGCGCCAGCAGCGCCTGCTGCACCCACATCCGGTTCTCGGCCTGGTCGAAGACGATCGACCGGGGGCCGTCGAGCACCGAGTCGGTGATCTCCTCGCCGCGGTGGGCGGGCAGGCAGTGCATCACCCGTGCGCCCGCTGCGGCGCGCGCCACCAGGGCGTTGTTGACCTGGAGGTGGGCGAAGTCCTCGCGGCGGCGCTGCTGCTCGGCCTCCTGCCCCATGCTCGCCCAGACGTCGGTGTAGACGATCGCGGCGCCGTCGAGCACCGGCGCGAGGTCGTGGGAGAGCAGGAAGCCGTCCTCGCCGCCTCGCAGCACCGCGGCCGACTCCAGCACCGCGGCCGGGGGCTCGTACCCGGGGGGACAGACGACGCGGAGGTCGATGCCGCAGATGGCGGCGGCGTAGATCCAGGAGGTGCAGACGTTGTTGCCGTCGCCGACATAGGCGACGGACACGCCGTCCAGGCCGCCGGTGACCTCCTGGACGGTCAGCAGGTCGGCGAGCACCTGGCAGGGGTGCTCACGGTCGGTCATGGCGTTGACCACCGGCGCGTGGGCGTTGGCGGCCATGCGCACCAGGTCGCGGTGGGAGGTGAGCCGGGCGACGATGCCGTCGAGGTAGCGGTCGAGGATGCGGCTGACGTCGGTGACCGATTCGCGCTCGCCCATCTGGATCTCCTGCGAGAAGATCGGGATGGGATGGCCGCCGAGCCGGTGGATGGCGACCTCGAAGCTCAGCCGGGTGCGGTTGCTGGGACGCTGGAAGATCATCGCCACGCAGCGGCCCTCGAGCGGCCTGCCCAGGTGCCCGCCGCCCTTGGCGCGCGCACCCGCCTCGAGCACCGCGTCGATGTCCGCGCGGCTGAGGTCGGTGATGCTGAGCAGGTCACGACCGGCAAGAGCGTTGTACATGGCTGTGTTCCGACGAGTATATGGATGCTCGGTCGCGACGGCCTGACGCCCGCGTCCCCCGACCGCCGGCACGGGTTGACAGGACGGGGGCCGCCTGCGAGGCGGGCCGGGTGCGCTACCGTGCGGCCGTGAGGATCGCGGTGGTGGTCGCGGGGGGGCTGGTCGAGACCCTGCAGGCGGCGCCGCTGCTGGGAACGCTGCGGGTCGCCGACCCCGCCTCCACGATCGTGCTGATGGCGCCGCCGTCGGTGACGAGGGTGGCGGGGGGGCTGCCCGGGCTCGACGAGGTGGTCACCCTGGCGGCGCTGGGCCCGGGGGCGCCGCGCCCCGACCGGTGGCTCGCCGCGCTGCTGGCGCTCCGCACCCGCCGGCTCGAGGCGGTGCTGCTCTGCAGCGCGCGGCTTCGCGATCGCACCCTCGCCTACGCCTCGGGGATCGCCCGGCGCGCCGGGCTGGACGGCGGCCCCGGCACCGCGCTGCTCACCGTCCGGGTGCCCGCGGCGGCCCACGAGAACCGCGTCGAGACCTTCCTCCGCCTCGCCGGCGCCCTGGGGGTGGAGGAGCGCCTCCACCGCCCCGAGTACGACCCCGGCGAGGCAGCGCGCGCGCGCGCCGAGGAGCGGCTGATCGGCAGCGGCTTCGAGGACGGCCGCCTGCTCATCGCCGTGGCCCCCGGCGCCGGCTTCGCCGACCCCATCCCCGGCACCCCGGCCTGGGCGCTCGCCTGGGACCCGGAGCGCTTCGCCCACCTCGCCAACCAGCTCGGTGCCCGCCACGGCGCCGGCGTGGTGGTGCTCGGCGCCGAGGCCGATCGCGACGCCGCCGACCGCATGCTCGACGACGTCGAGGCCCCGGTCCTCGACCTCTGCGCCGGCCTCGCCCTCGACGAGGCGGCGGCGGTGATCGAGCGCTGCGACCTGCTGATCAGCGGCGAATCGCCCCTCCTCCACCTCGCCGCCGCGGTGGGCACCCCGGCGATCGGCCTCTACGGCCCCACCGACGGCGCCGCCCGCGGCCCCTACGGCCCCGGCAGCCGGGTGGT
>JAXDLS010000525.1:0-7370 GCA_034666485.1 Chloroflexota bacterium | reverse complement strand
CTCCGCGACGAGGTCAGGGCGGCCGCCTACCTCTGCCTCTACGAGGACGGCGAGATCGTGGTGCGCGAGATCGTCGACGGCCCCGCCACGCCGCGGGTCGACCTCTGGGTCGGCTTCCACGACGCGGGCCACGCCACCGCGCTCGGCAAGAGCGTGCTCGCCTCGCTCGATGCCGAGGCGCGCAGCGACTACCTGGCGCGCCACCAGCTGCCCGACCTCACCCCGCACACCATCACCGATCCCGGCCGGCTGCTCCGCGAGCTCCAGGCCGACGGGACCGACGGCGTGATCATGGACCGCCAGGAGTACGCCCTCGGCACCGCCTGCGCCGCCGCGCCGGTGAGCGACGGCTCGGTGGTGGGGGCGGTGGCCCTCTCCATGCCGGTGGCCCGGCTGCGGGCGCTCGAGCAGGGCGGTGACACCCTGCGCCGCACCGCCGCCCGGGTGTCGCGGGCGCTGGCCATGAGCGCCCTCTGAGCGCGCTGGAGGCCCCACTTCACCATCTGAAAACTCCCCCCTTATGAGCGGGCCACCGGCTCTGCTCCACTGGCCCCAGCCAGCCGGCCGCCACCCCCAGGGCGGCCGGGCTGCCCAATGAGGACGAGGCGATGCCCATTCCCTGGAGACGGCACTGGCCGGACATTCCCGAGACCCCGCCGATCGACGTCATGCCGGCGTCGAACGGCGAGTTCATCCCCAAGGAGCCCTCGCAGAACGAGCTGCGCATCATGGAGCTCCAGAACCGCAAGATCGAGGAGCTGCGGCGGAAGTTCGGCATGAGCCGCCGCGACTTCGTCCGGACCGCCGCCGCCTTCTCGGTGGGGGTCTGGGCGATCGACCAGGTCACCGGAGGCCGGTGGGGCCGCTTCAACTTCAACCCGACCGCGCTGCCCATCGGGCCCGGCAACGCCTGCGACCTCGAGAACCCGGGCTCGCAGCTGGCCAACCTGCCGGGCGAGTTCATCATGGACACCCAGGGGCACTGCCTCGACTCGGCGGGGAAGTGGCGCGTCCAGCAGCCCGACTTCGAGTGGTTCCTCACCGTCTGGACGACGCCCGCGATCGGCGGTCCTCCCCGCATGCAGGAGGGCGGGGTCCGCGGCCTCGGCGGCGGCGAGGTCGACAAGATGGAGAACCTCGGCCGGACCATGTTCTACCGGGAGTCGTTCCTGAACTCCTCGGCCGACGTGGTGCTGCTGACCGCTCTCCCCAACCTCCCCGACGACACCAACATCACCCCGATGAAGTTCGCGACCGAGACCCGCGACATCATCAACGGGATCACCAAGTCGGAGCGGTGCCTCATCCACGCCTTCACCCAGCCCAACCGCGGCTACCTGGGACAGGGACAGGTGCCGATGCACCAGGCCGAGGACTACCAGTGGATGGCCGACACCAACCGTGCGCGAGACGTGCGCGGCTGGAAGCTCTACTGCGGCTGGGGCGATCCCGTTCCCACCGTCAACGGCTGGTGGTTCGACGACGAGCTCGGGATGTCGGTGGTCAACCACATCCGGCAGCTCGCCAAGCAGCCGGGGGCGCGGCCGCCGGTGGTCTGCACCCACAAGGGCCTGGCCTTCAACGGCACCTTCGACTCGGCGCACTTCTCGCCGCGCGACATGGGCGTGATCGGCCGCCAGTTCCCCGACATCGTCTTCTACACCTATCACTCCGGCTACGACGGCGAGTACCAGAGGGCCTACGCCGGCGACGACAACGTCAACTCGTCGAACCGCGGCGTCGACGCCTTCATCAAGAGCCTGCGCGAGAACGGCTGGGACGCCACCCGCTTCGTCCCGCCCGGCCTCCAGCACGGCAACACCGTGAACATGTACGCCGAGCTGGGCACCGCCTGGTGGGGGGTGATGCGCGACGCCGACCAGTCCGCGCACATGCTCGGCAAGCTGATCAAGTACGTGGGCCCGCGCCGCATCGTGCTCGGCACCGACTGCATCTGGTACGGCTCGCCGCAGCCGCAGTTCGTCATGCTGCGCGCGCTGCAGTTCAGCGACGAGGCCAAGGCGCTCTACAACCTGCCCTACGGCCTCGACGGCGACCGCTGGGACCCGACCAGGAACGCGATGAGCGGCGCCAGCTACCCGACCACCGGGCATCCGAACGTGCACGGCTGGCCCACCGACCTGCGCGCCCATCCCGAGCGCAGCATCCGCAACGGCATCTTCGGCCGCAACGCCGCCGAGGCGTACGGCGTCGATCCGGACGCCACCCGCGGCGCGATCAGCTGCGACGAGGTCCAGAGGATGCGCGACGCCTACCTGCTCAACCCGATGACCCCGAAGGAGCAGATGCCGCTGCGCTCGAACATCATCGCCGGCCCGCGCACCCGTCGCGAGTTCTTCAACTTCGTGAAGACCGACTACCCGTGGTAGGAGGGGGAGCGACTTCCATGAGACGAGTTCTGACCGCGCTTGCCGTGGGCGCGGTGGGGGTGGTCATGGCCATCCCCGCCCAGGCCGCCGGCGACGGACGGCCCTTCCAGGCGGGGCCGAAGCAGGGTGACCAGTTCACCCAGACCTCGGCCAACCCCGCCAGCGGGGAGGTGTCGATCTTCCAGCTGAACATCCGCCAGGCGGCGGCGGTGAACTGCGCCGGGCAGGGGCCGATGGCGACCCTCGAGACCAGCCAGCCGGCCGACGGCGTCCGCTCCGTGGCCGTCGCCTACCGCGATGCGTCGTGGACGGACACGGTGGTGCTCAACGTCGACGTCGTCGGCTCGAAGAGCGGCGCGCTCGGCCATGGCACCGTCCTCGGGCAGAGGACGGGCGCGAGCGGCACCGTCACCATGCCGCTCTTCAGCGTCCCGCAGCCGGGGGAGACCCTGACCACCATCTTCGGCCTGCAGGTCCACGCCGGCTGCCTGCCGTCGCAGCCGGTCGGCATCTGGGGCAGCCGGCCGTTCGAGGTCGGGAAGGTCACCTTCACATCGGTCACGGTGGGGTGAGCGCAATGAGATCTCTCCGAGCACGGTTCGGCGGCGTCGCCGCCGCCGCCGCGATGGTCGCCGCCGGCCTCCTGGTCGCCTCTCCCGGCGCCCAGCGGGCGCACGCCGACGGCGGCGTCCAGAACCATCCCGCGGACGTCTTCGTGGTCAACTGGCAGTACGTGCCCGGGACCGTGCACGTCAAGCAAGGCCACAACTTCACCTTCGGCAACTACGACCCGCTGTTCGGCAATCCCGGGCACAGCCTGGACGAGGTGGTCAAGGACTGCACCGTGCCGCCGTTCGTCGGCAACAACGCGGGACACGGCAACTGCGCCTACCCGCGCTTCGCCAGCGGGCTCGTCGACTGGACGTACGTGCACACCGTGCACGGCGTCGACAGGCTCTCCCCCGGCACGTACTACTTCACCTGCCAGAACCACCCGTTCATGAGGGGGACCCTCGTCGTCGAGTAGACGCGCGCGTCAGCTCCGCTGGACGATCACCGTGGCGGGTGGCCTGCTGCTGGGGGTGGCGGCCACCCTGCTGATCGGATCGGTGGGGACGCACCCGCAGCAGGCGCAGCCCCCGCCGGCCACCAGCCGGCCGGCCGAGGGGACGCCGCTGCCGGGCGCGGCCCCGCCGGTCCCCACCACGGCGGCTCCGGGGCGGTCGACGGCCGCCCCGGCCGCCGGGCAGGGCGGGCCGCCCGCGTGCGCCCCGAGGGACCTCGGCGTCACCGTGACCGGCGACCGTTCCCGGTACCGGCCGGGGGAGACGGTGACCATCACCTCGTCGGTGGTCGATCGGTCGGTGCGCGCGTGCACCGTCCTCGCCCGCTGTGCGCCCCCGGATGTCTTCGCCGTCGTCCGCGCCGCGCCCGGTGGGCACAGCACCGACTGGTACGAGTCGCGGCAGAGCCGTGCCTGCACCGACGGCGTCGGCGCGCACGTCCTCGAGCCGGGCCGGCCGCTGGTGGAGCGCGAGACCGTGGTGGCGGCGATGCCGAGGGGCGGCCCGTCCTGCGGCAGCGCCGGCGTCGACCTCACCGCGCAGGTCTTCCTGCTCGGCGCCGACCAGCTGGTGCACGCGGTGCAGGCCACCGGCGCGCTCACCGTGGCCTCGCCCTGCCCGGCGCCCACCCGCCGGGGACCGCTGGGGTAGCGTCCCTACCCGTCCGCCACCGCCGGAGCCGGGAGGTGCTTCGCCGCCTCGCTCTCCGGCGACGTGGGGCCGCGCAGGCTGAAGCGGAAGCGGCTGCCCCCCCGGGGCACGCTCCGCTCGAGCACCAGCGCCCCGCCGGAGCGCCGGGCGAGGTCGCGGCTGATGTAGAGGCCGAGGCCGGTCCCCGGGGGGTAGCCGAGCGCGGGGTCGTTGACCCGGTAGAAGCGCTCGAAGACTCGCTCCGCGAGCTCGGGGTCGATGCCCACGCCGTGGTCCTCGACGCTCACCTGCGGCGCCGGTCCGTCGGTCACCTCCAGCCGCACCCAGGGCTTCCCCGCCGAGTAGGTGAGGGCGTTGTTGATGAGGTTGTCGAGCACCCGGCCGACGTGCTCGCTGTCGGCCTCGACGGTGACCGGCTCACCGGGAAGGTCCTGCTCGACCTCCGCGCCGAGCAGCGTCGCCCGTCCCTCGGCGCGGCTGACGGCGGCGATCACCGCCTCGCGCAGGTCGAAGATCTCCGCGTGGGTGGGCACCGTGCCCCCCTCCATGCTGGCGGCGAGGAGCAGGTCGTCGATCAGCCCGGTGAGCTCGGTCGCCTTGGAGTCGACCACGTCGAGGGGACGCTCCCAGCCCGGCGGGCAGGGGCCCAGGGTGCCGTCGCGCAGCATGGAGAGGTAGCCGCGCAGCACCCCGGCCGGGGTGCGCAGCTCGTGCGCCGCCATCCGCAGGAACTCGCTCTTGGTGATGCTCGCCTGCTGCGCCTCGTCGAAGAGCTGCGCGTTGCGCAGGGCGATGGTGGCGACGTTGCCGATGAGCAGCAGCATCTCGGTGTCGCCGGCGCTGAACGGGTCGTCGCGGTGACGGGTGAGCACCAGCACCGCCCTCACCCGGTCGTCGACCACCAGCGGCAGCACCGCGGTGTGGAGCACGCCGCGCAGCGGCGCCCGCGCGTCCTCCTCGACCAGCCGGAGGTCGAGGCCGCCGCCGACCACCGGCATGCGCTCGGAGATGGCGCGGCGGATCAGCGGCTGCCGGTCGAGCAGCATCCCGAGATCGTCGCTGCGGGCGGCCTCGCCCGCGTGACGGCCGGCGACGCTGAGGCCGCCTCCCTCGTCGAGGCGCAGCAGCACCCCCTCGTCCGCCTTGACCGCCGCGCTGACGCGCACCAGGAGGCGTGCCAGCACCTCCGACGGGTCGAGCGAGGCGGCCAGATGGGCGACCAGGTCGACGCCCGCGCTGAGGCGGTGGTTGAGGTCATCGTTGAGGCGCCGCACCTCGGCCTCGGCGGCCCTGCGCTCGGAGACGTCGCGGAGGATCAGGGCGGTGATGGTGTGCCCCCCCTCGGGGAACTCGGAGATGGTCATCTCCGCGGGGAAGTGGCTGCCGTCGGCGCGCACCGCCTCCACCTCGTGGCGCTGCTCCGGCCCCCGCGTCACCGCCGTTCCCTCTCCGTCACGCGGCGCCAGCATCTCCTCGACGCCGTCGGGGAGGAGGACGTCGACGGGCCTGCCGATGGTCTGCGCCGCGCTGCGGCCGAAGATGCGCTCGGCCCCCCGGTTGAAGAGCACCACGTGGCGCTCCCCGTCGAGGGCGATGATGCCGTCGGCGGCGAAGCCGAGCACCGATGCGAAGCGGGCCTCGGCCTGAAGCCGCCCGAGCTCGGACAGCTCCAGCTGGCGGCGCAGCTCACGCTGCTCGAGCTCGCGCAGCCGCTCGGTCTGCAGTCGGATCTCCTCGGTCTTGAGGAAGAGGTCGACGAAGACGCTCACCTTGGCCCGGAGGATCTCCGGCACCACCGGGGCGAAGATGAAGTCGACGGCGCCGAGGCGGTAGCCACGGTCGAGGTTGGCCTCGGCCGCGCTGTACGCGGTGACGAAGATGATCGGGGTGCGCTCCGAGCGCGCCCGCTGGCGGATCAGCTCGGCGGTCTCGAAGCCGTCCATGTCGGACATCCGCACGTCGAGGAGGATGACCGCGAAGTCGTCGGCGAGCACGTGGCGGAGCGCCTCGCGCCCCGACAGCGCCCGCACCAGGTTCTGGGCGAGCGGGTCGAGGACGCTCTCGAGCGCGGTGAGCTTGGCGGGGTCGTCGTCGACGAGCAGGACATTGGCGACGCTGCTCCGCGCTGTCTCCGCCACCATCAGCGCATCCGCTTGTAGAGGTTGACGTCGCCGTCGAGGCGGCGGAAGCCGAGCCCCTCGACGCCGGGCCCGAGCAGCTCGCGGGCGCCGAGGCCGAGGAAGCCGAACATCACCACACTGTCGCCGAGCACCTCGACAGCGTGGCGCTGGGGCTCGCGGTCGAGGTAGATGAGGACGTTGGAGCAGAGCAGCAGGTGGAAGTCGTTGAAGGAGCCGTCGGTGGCGAGGTTGTGGTGCGCCCAGGTGATGCGGGAGCGCAGCCGGGTGTCGAGCACCGCCCAGTCGCCCTCGATGCGCAGGTGGTCGAGCAGCGAGCCGGTGCCGCCGGCGCGCCGGTGGGCGTCGACGTAGGCGGCGAGCCGCTGCAGCGGCACCCGTCCCTGCTCGGCGACCTCCAGCAGCTCCGCGTCGATGTCGCTGGCATAGATGCGGGTGCGCTCCAGCAGCCCCTCCTCCTCGAGGAGGATGGCCATGGAGAAGACCTCCTCGCCGGTGCTGCAGCCGGCGTGCCAGATGCGGACCGAGGGATGGCTGCGCAGCCAGGGCACCACGTGGCGGCGCACCGCTCCGAACAGTCGCGGGTCGCGGAACATCCCGGTGACCCGCACCGAGACGGTGCGCACGAAGCGGCGCAGGCTGTCGGGGTCGTGGAGCACCCGGTCCTGCAGCGCCGAGACCGTGGTCACCCCCTCGGCGTGCATGCAGAGGCGCAGCCGGCGGCGCAGCGACGGAGAGGCGTAGCGGCCGAAGTCGAGCCCGAAGTGCCGGCGCACGCCCTCGAGGAGCAGGCCGACCTCGATGTCCTCCAGGGTCTGCTCCGCGGGCTGCGTCGTCATGGCCCGGAGCGCCATCAGCGATAGAGGTGGACGCGCAGCATGGAGAGCAGCTGCTCGGTGTCGACCGGCTTGGAGATGTAGTCGGAGGCGCCGGCCTCGAGGCAGCGCTCGCGGTCGCCGCGCATCGCCTTGGCGGTGAGCGCGATCATCGGCAGCCTCTGGTACTGGGAGAGCCGCCGGATCCGCTCCATGGTCTCGTAGCCGTCCATCTCCGGCATCATCACATCGACGAGCGCGACGTCGATGTCGGTGCGGCTCTCCAGGGCGGCGAGCGCCTCGGCGCCGGTC
>JAXDLS010000524.1:0-3344 GCA_034666485.1 Chloroflexota bacterium | reverse complement strand
CCGCGAGGCGCCCGTCGGGCCCGGCGATCACCGTCTGCGCGCCCTTGAGCACCATCACCACGCCGTGCTCGGTGGCGTAGCGCAGCGCCACCCCCACCCGGTCGGCCTGGACCTCGCGCGCCGAGGTGCCGACCAGGCGTCCCATCTCCGCGGGGTGGGGGGTGACCACCAGCGGCTGACCGGAGCGGCGCCAGTCGACCCCCCGCAGCGCCGCGATGTTGAGCCCGTCGGCGTCGACCACGGTGGGGCAGGGCAGCCGCTCCAGCAGCGCCGCCACCGCATCGACGGTGCGCGGCGCCTGGCCCAGCCCGCAGCCGGCGACCAGCACGTCGGCGGCGGGCAGGTGGTCGCGCTCCAGCGCCGCCACCGAGTCCTCCCCCACCGTGCCGGCACCGCCGTCGGGCAGCCCGTTGGCCATCACCTCGGTGCACTTCACGGCCACGATCGGGAAGAGGGCCTGGGGCACGCAGAGGCGGATGCGGCCGGCGCCGCCGCGGGCCGAGCCCATCGCCGCCAGGTAGGCGGCGCCGCTGAAGCCGTGGGCGCCGGCGAGCACCACGACGGTGCCGAAGTCGCCCTTGTGGGCGTCGGGCGATCGCGGCGGCAGCACCAGTCCCTGCGGCGGGGGCAGCGAGGGCGGCTGGTCGTGGGGGTCGGGGCAGCCGGGGGCCCCCACGGCGACGGCGACCACCAGGTCGCCCTCGTGGCTGATCGACACCGCCGGAGGCGGGCCCTGGTGGAGCCGGATGCGGGGCGCGCCGCCGGCGTCGTAGGCGACCTCGACGTCGCGGAAGGCGGGGAGCGGGGAGCGGCCGGGGCCCAGCCCCCCGGAGCCGGCGAGCTTGCGCACCGCCTCCTTCGCCGCCCAGCGGGAGGCCCAGCGGCGAGGGGAGCGCTCGCAGTCGCGGATCTCGGCCGCGGTGTAGGCGCGCCGGGCCAGCCCGGGGTTGCGCTCGACCGCGGCGCGGAGGCGGGCCACCGAGGCGACGTCGATGCCGACCGGGGGTGGGGTGGCGGGGGCGAGCACTCCGGCGGCCCCCACTACTCCACGGTGACCGACTTGGCCAGGTTGCGCGGCTGGTCGACGTCGCAGCCGCGCAGCACGGCGATGTGGTAGGCGAGCAGCTGCAGCGGGAGCACGTTGACCAGCGGGGAGAGCAGCTCCTCGCAGGCGGGCACCTCGATGACGTCGCGGGCGAGGTCGCCGTCGAAGGGGTTCTCGCCCTCGGTGACCAGGGCGATCACCGGCGCCTCGCGGGTGCGCACCTCCTCGATGTTGCTCACCGTCTTGGCCAGGGTCCGCGCCCGGGTGGCGATCGCCACGACCGGCACGTCCGGGTCGAGCAGGGCGATGGGACCGTGCTTCAGCTCGCCCGCCGCGTACCCCTCGGCGTGGACGTAGGAGACCTCCTTGAGCTTCAGCGCCCCCTCCAGCGCCACCGGGAAGTTGATGCCGCGGCCGATGTACATGGCGTTGCGCGCGTGGGCGTACTTCCCGGCCATGTGGACGATCTGCGGCTCCACCGCCAGCGTCCGGGCGAGCAGGTCGGGCATGCCCAGGAGGTCCTCGGCGAGGCGGCGGTGGGTGTCCACGTCGAGGCAGCCGCGGCTGTCGGCGAGGTGGAGGGCGAGGAGGATGCCGCACGCCATCTGGGCGACGAACGTCTTGGTCGCGGCCACGCTGATCTCCGGGCCCGCCTGCATGTGGATCACCCCGTCGGCCTCGAGCGCGAGTGCGCTCCCCACCATGTTGGTGATCGCCAGCACCGTGGCGCCGCGGCGCTGCGCCTCGCGCACCGCCGCCAGGGTGTCGGCGGTCTCGCCCGACTGGCTGATCGCGACCACCAGGGTCCGCTCGTCGACCAGCGGGTCGCGATAGCGGAACTCGCTGGCGGGCTCGACGTCGCAGCGGAGGCGGGCGAGCCGCTCGATCGCGTACTTGGCGACCAGGCCCGCGATCCAGGCGGTGCCACAGGCGACCACGGTGACCGCGTCGAAGGCGGCCAGCCGCTCCTCGGGGATACCCAGCTCCGGGAGGGTGACCAGGCCGGTCTCGCTGATCCGGTCGCGCAGCGCCGCCCGCAGCGCCGCCGGCTGCTCGTGGATCTCCTTCAGCATGAAGTGCGGGTAGCCGCCCTTCTGCGCCTGCTCGGCGTCCCAGTCGACGGTGATCACCCGCTGCTCGACCGGGGTGCCGTCGAGGCTGGTCACCTCCACGCCGCCGGGACGGGCGGTGACCACCTCGCCCTCGCCGAGCAGCAGGATGCGCTTGGTGTAGGGGATCAGCGCGGTGATGTCGCTGCTGACGAAGGTCTCGCCGGCCCCCAGCCCCACCACCAGCGGCGCGTTGAGCCGGGCCCCCACGATGAGGTCGGGCTCGTCGGCGGAGAAGACCACCAGCGCGTACGCGCCCTGGACCCGGCGCAGCGCGGTGCGCACGGCGGCGGCGAGGTCGCCGCGGTAGAACTCCTCGATGAGATGCGGCACCACCTCGGTGTCGGTGTCGCTCAGGAACTCGTGGCCCCGCGCCACCAGCTCGGCGCGCAGCTCGCGGAAGTTCTCGATGATGCCGTTGTGGATGAGGTGGATCCCTCCCGTGCAGTCGCGGTGGGGATGGGCGTTCACCTCGGTGGGACGGCCGTGGGTGGCCCAGCGGGTGTGGCCGATGCCCACCCGCCCGGCGATCTCGCCGTTCTCGGCGAGGCGGCGGGCCAGGGCCTCGACCTTGCGCTCGCTCTTGACGACGGTGGAGTGGGGACGGTCGGGGTCCAGCACGGCGATGCCCGCGGAGTCGTAGCCGCGGTACTCCAGCCGGCGAAGGCTCTCGACGAGCACCTCGACGGCGGGACGCGGTCCGGTGTAGCCGATGATTCCGCACATGACGCACCAGCGCGAACGGGGAGGGCCGAGACGAGGTTACGTTGGGCTGGGTCTCGGGCAGGCGGTCGCCGTCAGGCCTGACGGCGTGCAGCTCGGGGCCGGCGTGGCCGTGCTCGTCGACCTCGGAATGGCCGACGGCGCCGGGCTGACCGCGGTGGGCGTGATCACCGCCTCGGGCAACGCGGTGACGAAGACGTGGACATTCACCGAGACGACGTCCGTCTTGAGGCCGGTCTGCGGCTGGAGCTGAACGGTGAAGATGCGGTCGGAGGTGAGGCCGCTCAGCGGCATCGGCGCGGTGCTGACGTGGTCCGCGCCGTTGAGCAGGTTCTCGGCGCCGGAGAGGGTCACCGTCTGGGGATCCACCGTGACCGCGCTCACCATGTGACCCGGGGCCACCGCCCCGACGAACTGGGGGATGACCGTGGAGACGATCTGGCCGTCGAACGGCTTGATGCCCACCG
>JAXDLS010000523.1:0-4101 GCA_034666485.1 Chloroflexota bacterium | reverse complement strand
CCCATCCCCTTGATGCCGGCGACACCGACGCGCACACCGCCGACGTCGAGCGTCGTCGCGCTGCCGTCCAGGACATGGACGCGGATCCCGCCGAGCATGGCCGCGATGCGTGCTGCCTCGCCGCTGTCGTGGTCGTGGTTGCCGAGCACGGCGACGATCGGCAGGTCCAGGCCGCCCAGCTCCTCGCAGACGAGCTCGGCCTCGGCGGGCCTCCCGGCGTCGGTGAGGTCTCCGGCCAGCAGCAGCAGGTCGGCATTCGCGGCCACACCGGCCAGCGAGGCGCGGAGCCGTCCACGCCGTGCGGGTGTCACGTGGGTGTCGCCGACGGCGGCGACCCGGACCACGCCCGCGGCTGCGACCGGCACCTCAGACCGCGGTCGCGGGCAGGTAGTCGGCCTCCGTGAGCGCGCCCGCCTGCCGGCGCGCGCCGAGCGCATAGGCCAGCGCCGACCCGACCACCACCACCCCGAGATTGACCAGGAAGGCCACCAGGGCGATGTAGAGCTTGTTCTGCGGCCCGGCGATCGGGAACGCGTGCGTGGTCGCCTTGAACTTCTCCGCCGAGAGCCAGTAGATCCCGGTGGTGATGCCCGCGGCCCAGCCGGCGAGGACCGCCCAGCGGTTGAGCATGGGCACGTAGAGGGCGAGGATCACCGCGGGCAGGGTCTGCAGGATCAGCACCCCGCCGGCGAGCTGGAAGTTGATGACGTTCTGCTTGTCGACGAAGAGGATGAAGGCGAGGGCGCCGAACTTCACCACCAGCGAGGCCACCTTGGAGACCGTCGCCTGCTGGGCGTGGGTCGCCCGCGGCGCCAGGAACTCGCGGTAGACGTTACGGCTGAAGAGGTTGGCGGCGGCGATGGACATCACCGACGCCGGCACCAGCGCGCCGATGGCGATGGCGGCGAAGGCGAACCCTGCGACGGGCCCCGGCAGCATGCTGTCGATCAGCGCGGGCACCACGCCGTTGTTGCCGGACGCCGCGAGCGGCCTGGTGCCCGCCGCGATCGCCATGTAGCCGAGCAGGGCGATGAGGCCGAGCATGAAGGAGTACGGGATCAGGTACACGGCGTTGCGCCGGATCACCCGCTGCCCCTTGGCGGCGAGCACCCCGGTGATGGCGTGGGGGTAGAGGAACAGCGCCAGCGCCGAGCCCAGGGCGAGCGAGGCGTAGGCGGCGTAGAGGCTGGGCGGCAGGGTGAGATAGCTCACCGGCGGCTTCGCCCTCTGGTGGAGCTGGACCTGCTGCACCCTGTCGAAGACGGCCCCGAACCCGCCCAGCCGGTAGGGGATGTAGGTGATCAGCACCAGCACGGTGATGCCGATCAGCGCGTCCTTCACGACCGCGATCAGCGCGGGAGCGCGCAGCCCGCTGACGTAGGTGAAGAGGGCCAGCACCACGAAGGCGGTGATCAGCGCGACGTCGACGTTGACCCCCATCTGCTCGATCACGACCTCGATGCCGAAGATCTGCAGGGCGATGTACGGCATGGTGGCGGCGATGCCGGTGAGCGCGATGGCGAGGGCGAGCAGGCGGCTGTCGAAGCGGTCCTTGACGTAGTCGGAGGCGGTGACGTAGCCGCGGTTGCGCGACACCTGCCAGAGCTTCGGCATCACCAGGAAGACGATCGGGTACACGATGATCGTGTAGGGGACGGCGAAGAGGCCGATGGCGCCGGTGGCGTACACCGCCGCCGGCACCGCCACGAAGGTGTAGGCGGTGTAGAGGTCGCCGCCGAGCAGGAACCAGGTGACCACGCTGCCGAACCTGCGGCCGCCCAGCCCCCACTCGTCGAGGTGGTCGAGCTTCGCCCGCCGCCAGCGGCCGGCGCCGAAGCCCACCACCGTCACCAGCAGGCTGAGGACGATGAAGACGCTGAGCTCGGCGCCGTGGACCACCTAGACGTCCCCCCGGTCGCCGATGAGCCGGTAGGCGACGATCATCACCAGCGCCCCCCCGGCGATCCAGGCGAACTGGTACCAGATGAAGAACGGCACCCCCGAGAGCCGGGGCTCGACCCGGGCGTAGAAGGGCGGATAGAGCAGCCCGATGAAGGGCAGCAGCAGGAGCAGGTAGGTCCACCGCCCGGTGCGTCGCATCGAACAGAGCATACGGACAGCCGCGACGGGTGTACAAGGCCATCCGGCCCCGGGGCGGGTGTCGCGACGCAGCCTTCACAGGGACTTGACGGCAGCGCGGTACCGTAGGAGAGCCCACCCCTGCCGGAGCCCTCCATGCGCCTGCTCGTCGTCGAGGACGAGACCCCCATCGCCGATGCCGTCGCCCGCGCCCTGCGACGCAACGGCTACGCGGTCGACGTCGCCTACGACGGCTACCAGGCCCTGGGCGCCGCCGCCGACTCCGACTACGACGCGGTGCTCCTCGACCTCAACCTCCCCGGGGTCGACGGCATGACCGTCTGCCGCGAGATCCGCACCGCCCAGCCGAGCTGCTACATCCTCATGGTCACCGCCCGCACCGCGATCGGCGACCGCATCGCCGGCCTCGACGCCGGTGCCGACGACTACCTGCCCAAGCCCTTCGACCTGGACGAGCTCCAGGCCCGCCTCCGCGCCCTCTTCCGGCGCGACCGCACCGAGGCCCGCCAGCCGGTGCTCGAGCACGGCGACATGCTGCTCGACCCCGCCCGCCAGCGGGTCACCCGGGGCGGGGTGGAGATCACCCTCAACCGCAAGGAGTACGGGATCCTCGAGTACTTCATGCGGCACCCCAACCGCATCGTCAGCCAGGAGGACCTGCTGGAGCACGTGTGGGACCGCGAGGCCGACCCCTTCACCAACACGGTGCGGGTCCACATCATGAAGCTGCGCCGGAAGATCAACGATGGATTCGATGGACCACCCCACATCCACACCGTCATCGGCCGCGGCTACCGGCTCTGAGGCGGCGGCCGAGCCCGCTCGCCGCCGGCGCCCGGCCGCCCGCTCGCTCCGCTTCCGCCTGACCTTCTGGTTCGTGTGCCTGCTCGCCGCCGCCGCCGGCATCCTGCTGATCTTCGTCAACGCCGCCGCCCACCTCGCCGCCATCCCGATCGAGATCCAGGTCCTCCCCGACCCGACGTCCGGCTTCGTCTACCCCCAGCGGGTGGTCAACGGCGCCGTGGCCACGGCGCGGGCGCAGACCCTGGAGCGGCTCCAGTTCTTCTCCATTCTCGGCTTCCTCGCGCTCATCGCCGGCGGTGCCGCCGCCGGGTCGGTGCTGGCCGGGCGCGCGCTCCGGCCGATCTCCGAGCTGGTCACGGTGGCCCGGCGGATCAGCGGCCGCAACCTCAAGGAGCGGATCACCCTCGACCACGCCGACGAGGAGCTGCAGCAGCTCGGCGAGGCGTTCAACGACATGGTCGAGCGGCTCGACGATGCCTTCGAGCGCCAGCGCCAGTTCGTCGCCGACGCCTCCCACGAGCTGCGCACCCCGCTCACCACCCTGCAGATCGCGCTGGACTCGGTGCGCCTCGACCCCGACGCCACCCTCGACGACCACCGCCACGTCGCCGACGACGCCAAGGCGGCCACGGTGCGCATCCACCGTCTGGTCGAGGACCTGCTCGCCCTCGCCGAGGGCGACGGCCCCCTCCCCCAGTCACGGGTCGACCTGTCCTCGCTCGCCGAGGCGGTGGCCGAGGAGATGGAGCCGCTCGGCGAGCGGCGTGGAGTGCAGGTGCTGTGCACCGTGAGCTCGGGGACGGTCGTCCTCGGCGACCCCCTGAGCCTCCGCCGGGCGTTCACCAACCTGGTCGAGAACGGCATCCGCTACAACCACCGCGGCGGCCACGTGGTCATCGAGGACGCCGGGCTGTCGCCGGAGTGGGTCCAGGTGGCGGTGCGCGACAGCGGCATCGGCATC
Source organism: Chloroflexota bacterium (assembly GCA_034666485.1). Taxonomy (GTDB): domain Bacteria; phylum Chloroflexota; class Dormibacteria; order Aeolococcales; family Aeolococcaceae; genus CF-96. The sequence continues at coordinate 236 of JAXDLS010000523.1, read as the reverse complement.
CCCGCCGAGGAGCAGGGGAAGGTCTTCGACCGCTTCTACCGGGTCGACCGCAGCCGCTCCCGCGCCGAGGGCGGCAGCGGCCTCGGGCTCAGCATCGTCACCAAGATCGCCGCCGAGCACGGCGGCCGGATCGACCTGCAGTCCGAGCCTGGGGTGGGGTCCCGCTTCGTGCTCACCCTGCCCGCCGACCCGGAACGGAACGGCCGGGCCTCCTCGGGGCCCGCCGCCACGGGGGC
>JAXDLS010000522.1:0-8220 GCA_034666485.1 Chloroflexota bacterium | reverse complement strand
TCCTTGCAGCCGGGCGGCAGCACGCAGATGCGCGCGTCCAGCCCCTCGGCGGCGATGACGTCGACCGCCCGGGACGAGGCGGCCACGCCGGCGTCGTCGCCGTCGAAGCAGAGCACCAGGCAGCGGGTCCAGCGGGACACCAGCCGAACCTGACCGGTGGTGAGCGCGGTGCCGCTGCTGGCGATCGCGTGGCCCACCCCGGCGGCGGCCGCGGCGAGCACGTCGAAGTAGCCCTCCACCACCACCGCGCAGCCCGCCGCCTCGATGACGGTGCGCGCCCGGTCGATGCCGAAGAGCGCCAGCGACTTGTCGTACGCGGAGGTGGCCGGCGAGTTGAGGTACTTGGGCACGGCGTCGCCGAGGCCGCGGCCGCCGAAGCCGAGCACGTCGCCGCGCTCGTCCCGGATGGGGAAGACCAGCCGGTTGCGGAAGCGGTCGCGCGCCTGGCCGCCGCGATCGGAGGCGTGGGCGAGGCCGGCCTCGGCGGCCTCGGCGGGGGTGCCCAGCCCGCGGGCGCAGAGATAGCGGAGCAGGGCGTCGCCGGATACGCCGCCCGCCGGGGCGAAGCCGACGCCGTAGTCGCGGGCGATGGTCTCCGAGACGCCACGCTCGACCAGCAGGGCTCGGCCGGGGGCCCCGGTCGCGGTCGACCAGAGGATGTGCTCGTAGTAGGCCTGCGCCCTGGCGTTGAGCTCGAGCGCCCGGGCACGGCGGCGGCGGGCCTGGCCGCGCTGGCGGTCGCCGGGAAGGCTTCGCTCCAGCTCGACGCCGGCCCGCTCGGCGAGCATCTCCAGCGCCCCCAGGAAGTCGACGTGCTCGATCTTCTCCACGAAGGTGAGCAGGTCGCCGCCCTCCTGGCAGCCGAAGCAGTACCAGGCCTGCTTCTCCTGGGAGACGCTGAAGGACGGGGTGCGCTCCGAGTGGAAGGGGCAGAGGCCCTTGTGGTCGCGCCCGCTGCGCTGCAGCCGCACGTAGCCGCCGATCACCTCGAGGATGTCGAGGCGCGCCTTGACCTCGGCGGCGGCGTCAGCCATCGGGGGAATCTTGCTCCGAACAGCTGTTCGGGTCAAGCGCCCGCGTGGCACCGGCGGTGCACTGCACTCTCTCTCCTCTGGCCGCTGACGCCGCCCATGGTACGGAGGACACCGGCGCCGTCAACGCCCTCCCCGCCCCCTATCTCCCCAGGATCTCCAGGCTGTAGCGGGAGTTGTCGGTGAGCAGGGTGATGACGCCCCCGCGGTCGGTGATCACCGCGCGCACCGGCGAGGTGTTGAACACCTCGGGGGCGTTGTCCTCCTCGATGACCGTGCGGCGCACCAGGTAGGGCATGCCCGGGGTCGGCGGACCCAGCTCGTCGCCCTCGACGATGTGGCCGTCATCGAGCATCACCGGCCGCCCGTCTCGCGTGCCGGTCTTGCGGATGCGGACGTGCTCAGCCATCAGGGCCCGCAGGATACTCCAGCGGTGTGCTACCGATCCCGGTCGGCGGCGGCGAGCCGGGCCTGGGCCGCGGCCAGCCGCGCCACCGGCACCCGGTAGGGCGAGCAGGAGACGTAGTCGAGCCCCATCTCCTCGCAGAGCGCGATCGAGGAGGGGTCGCCGCCGTGCTCGCCGCAGATGCCGATCTCCAGGTCGGGCCGGGCCTGCCGTCCCTCCGTCACCGCCGCCTGCATCAGCCGTCCGACCCCCTTGGCGTCGAGGCTCTCGAAGGGGTTGACGGGGAGGATCCCGTCCTCCACGTAGCGCAGCAGGAACTTGCCCTCGGCGTCGTCCCGGGAGTAGCCGAAGGTGGTCTGGGTGAGGTCGTTGGTGCCGAAGGAGAAGAACTCCGCCTCCTCCGCGATCTCGCCGGCGGTGAGCGCGGCGCGGGGGATCTCGATCATGGTCCCGACCTTGTAGGGCACCCTGACCCCCGCCTCGCGCAGCACCTCCTGGGCGGTGCGCTCGATGATCTCGCGGGTGCGACTCAGCTCGTTGACGTGGCCGACCAGCGGCACCATGATCTCGGGCCGCGCGTCGATGCCCTCGCGGCGCAGCTGGGCCGCCGCCTCGAGGATGGCACGCACCTGCATCTCGACGATCTCGGGGAAGAGCAGCCCCAGCCGGCAGCCGCGCAGGCCGAGCATCGGGTTCTGCTCGCGCAGAGAGCGCACCGCGTCGAGCAGCCGGCGCTTCTCCGCGTAGCTCTCCTCGGGCTCGCCGAGCGCCTGCGCCCGGGTCACGTCCACGAGCAGCTCCTCGAACGAGGGGAGGAACTCGTGCAGCGGCGGGTCGATCAGCCGGATCACCACCGGCAGCCCCCGCATCTCCTCGAGGATGCCGCGGAAGTCCTCGCGCTGCACCGGCAGCAGCAGGTCGAGCTCGCGGCGCCGCGAGGTCTCGTCGGGGGCCAGGATCATCCGCTGCACGATGGGCAGGCGGTCCTGCTCCATGAACATGTGCTCGGTCCGGCAGAGGCCGATGCCCTGGGCGCCGAACTCGCGCGCGAGCTGGGCGTCCCGCGGGTAGTCGCCGTTGGCCCACACCTGGAGGCGGCGGATCTGGTCGGCCCAGCGCAGCAGCTCCTCGAGCTCGCCGCTGATCTCCGGGTCGATCATCGGCACGGTGCCGGCGATGACGTTGCCGGTGCTGCCGTCGATGGTGAACTCCTCGCCCTCGTGCAGCACGTGCCCGTTGGCGCTGAACTGGCGGAGGTCGAGGTCGACGCGCACCGTCTCGGCGCCGGCGACGCACGGCTTGCCCATGCCCCGCGCGACCACCGCGGCATGCGAGGTGCGCCCGCCGCGGGCGGTGAGGATGCCCTCGGCGGCGATCATCCCGTGCACGTCGTCGGGATTGGTCTCGATGCGCACCAGGATCACCTTGTCGCCCTGCTTCGCCATCTCCTCGGCACGGCCGGCGTCGAAGACCGCCTTGCCGTAGGCGGCGCCCGGAGAGGCCGCCAGCCCGGTCGCGATGATCTCCACGGCGGCGGCGGGGTCGATGCGCCGGTGGAGCAGCTGGACGCCCTGCGACGGCTCCACCCGGCGCACCGCCTCCTGGCGGGTGATCACCCGCTCGCGCGCCATGTCGACGGCGATCCTCACCGCCGCCGCCGCGGTGCGCTTGGCGCTGCGCGTCTGCAGCATGTAGAGATGGCCGCGCTCGACGGTGAACTCCAGGTCCTGGACGTCGCGGTAGTGCCGCTCCAGCCGCTTGGCGATGCGGTCGAACTGCTGGTACACCCTGGGCATCTCGTCACGCATGACGGAGATGGGCTGCGGGGTGCGGATGCCGGCGACCACGTCCTCGCCCTGCGCGTTGACCAGGTACTCGCCGAACAGCGCGCGCTCGCCGGTGTTGGGATCGCGCGTGAAGGCCACCCCGGTGGCGCTGTCGTCACCCATGTTGCCGAACACCATGGTCTGCACGCTGACCGCGGTGCCGAGGTCGTGGGGGATCCTGTTGTAGTTGCGGTAGTCGACGGCCCGCTTGTTGTTCCAGGAGGAGAACACCGCGCCGATGGCCGCGCGCAGCTGCTCGATCGGGTCCTCGGGGAACTCGCCGCTGGCGTTCTCGCGCACGATCTCGCGGTAGCGCTCGATCAGCCCCTCGAGGGCCTCGGGCGAGAGCTCGGCGTCGGTGCGGGCGCCGTGGCTCTGCTTGGCCTCGTCGAGGGCGTGCTCGAAGAGCTGACCGTCGACGCCGAGCACGATCTTGCTGAAGAGCTGGATGAAGCGGCGCTGCGAGTCGAGGGCGAACCGGCGGTTGCCGGTGAGCTCCGCCAGCCCCTCCAGGGTCTCGCGGTTGAGGCCGAGGTTGAGGACGGTGTCCATCATCCCCGGCATGGAGAACCTGGCGCCGCTGCGCACGCTGACGAGCAGCGGGTTGCGGGCGTCGCCGAAGCGCTTGCCGGTGGCCCTCTCGAGGGTGCGCAGCGAGGACAGCGCCTGCTCCCACATCCCGGCGGGGAAGCGCTCACCCGAGGCGTAGTAGGCGTTGCAGGCCTCGGTCGTGATCGTGAACCCGGGGGGCACGGGCAGCCCCGCATTGGTCATCTCGGCGACGCCGGCGCCCTTCCCGCCGAGCAGCTCGCGCATCGAGGCGTTGCCTTCCTCGAAGCGGTAGACCCACTTCGGGGCCCGGGTCCGCCGCTTCGCCGTGGCCACGTCGGTGGTGGCCTTGCGCGTCGCCGCCGTCCGGCTCCCACCCCCGCGACCACCGGTCGCCGTGCCCGAGGACTGCGCAGTCGCGGGGGCCTTTCTCCGCGTCGTCGTGGTGCTGGGGGGGGTCTTGACGGCCATCGCTCTCCTCGTCTCCGTGCGCTCTCCCGGACAGGCGCCGGGAGCGTAGCACCGCGACGCGGGTCAGGAACCCTGGGCGCGGTCCAGCGCGCGCGACCGGCAGGCGTCGAGCTGCTCACCGAGGGCGGCGGCCAGCCCCTCGAGGGGCACGCGGACCTGCGTCATGCCGTCGCGCTCGCGGATGGTGGCGGCCCGGTCCTCGAGGCTGTCGAAGTCGATGGTGACCGCGAGCGGAGTGCCGATCTCGTCCTGGCGGCGGTAGCGGCGGCCGATCGCCTGGGTCTCGTCGTAGTCGGTCGCGAACCGGGAGCGCAGGTCGCGCTCGACGCTGCGGGCCAGCTCGCTCAGCTCCGGCTTCTTGGAGAGCGGCAGCACCGCCACCTGAAAGGGCGCGACGTCGGGGTGGAGGCGGAGGACCACCCGGGTCTCGCCGCGCACCTCCTCCTCGTCGTAGCCGTCGCAGAGCAGGGTGATGAAGATGCGGTCGACGCCGGCGGCGGGCTCGATGACATAGGGCGTGAAGCGGCGGTTGGCGGCCTGGTCGTAGAAGGTGAGGTCGCGGCCGGAGTGCTTCTGGTGGGCGCTGAGGTCGAAGTCGGTGCGGTTGGCGATGCCCTCGAGCTCGCTCCAGCCGAAGGGAAACAGGTACTCGACGTCCTTGGCCGCCTTGCCGTAGTGGGCCAGCTCGTCGGGCGCGTGGGGGCGCAGGCGGAGGTTGGCGGTGCGGACCCCCAGGTCCTCGACGTACCAGCGGTGGCGCTCGGCGCACCAGTACTCGAAGAGCTCGTCGGAGGCCTCCGGCTCGCAGAAGTACTCCATCTCCATCTGCTCGAACTCGCGCAGCCGGAAGATGTAGTTGCCCGGGGAGATCTCGTTGCGGAACGAGCGGCCGTTCTGGGCGATGCCGAAGGGCAGCCGGCGCCGGGTCGAGTTCACCACGTTCTGGAAGTTGACGAACATCCCCTGGGCGGTCTCAGGTCGGAGGTACACGGTCGCCGCCGCCTCCTCGACCGGGCCGAGGAAGGTCTTGAACATGAGGTTGAACTGCCGTGGCTCGCCGAGCGGCCCCTCGCACTCGGGGCACGCGCGCACCTCGGGGTCCTTGCCGCGCCCGGCGCGCTCGGCGGCGAGGTGGTCCTCCCGCCAGCGGCGCCGGCAGGTGCCCATGCAGTCGACCAGCGGATCGGTGAAGCCGCCGACGTGACCGCTGGCCACCCAGACCTGGGGATTCATGATGATCGAGGTCTCGATCGGCTCGATGTCGTCGCGCAGCTCGACCATGCTCCGCCACCAGCGGTTGCGGATGTTGCGCCGCAGCCGGGTGCCCAGCGGCCCGAAGTCGTAGAGGGCGTTGATGCCCCCGTAGATCTCGCTGGAGGGATAGACGAAGCCGCGCTGCTTGGCGAGCGAGACCAGCTTCTCGATGAGGTCGGAGCGCGGCGCCGCGGACATGTCCGCGGGAGTGTAGCGAGGGCCGCGCCGTCGGAGAGGACGCCGTTGACCGCCGCCGGGGCCGATGACATGATCCCGGCACCCTCCGGCAGCTGGGGAGAGCCGTGCCCGAGATCGCCGCCGACCTGGACGACGTCGAGGCCCTGTCGCGCGCGTTCGGCGTGGCCTGGGATCGTGTCGAGGCCGCCCCCGGTCGAGTCGCGATCCGCGACCTGCGCTGGAGCGGAAGGGGCCGCGACCACTTCGACGAGGTCTGGCGGCGGCTCGCCGGCGCGGCGTGGGAGGCCGACGTCTTGCACGGCGCTCGACCATGCCGCGGCGGCGGACGTCCGGACCCTGCTGGAGGCGGCGCAGGTCTTCCGCGAGCTGGCCGGACGCCTCGCCGTCCAGCCCGGGACCGACTTCCCCGTCGACGAACCGGTCGACATCGGTGGCCCGATGGCGCGCCTCGCCTCCCAGCCGGTGGAGCCGCCGCTGGTCCCCCTCGCGCTGCCGGGCGAGGATGTCCGCAACCTCGCCGGTGACTTCTTCGGAGGGATACGGGACGAGGTGACCGGGACGGTGGACGGACTGGTCCAGGGCGCCCTGCATCCGATGGATGCGGCCAGGGGCCTGCTGGGGATGCTCGAGAACCCCGGCGAGGCGCTCCGGGCGATGATCGACTGGGAGGACCTGGAAAGCGGGCACCCCGGTCGCTGGGCCGGGCACATGCTGCCCGGGATGCTCGTCGGCGCCTTCACGGACGGCGCCGGCTTCCTCATCCGGGCGGTGCGCCTCCTCCGCCGGTTCAGCCTGGAGGCGGAGGCACTCGCCCGGACACTGCGCACCCTCTCTCGCGAGATCGGCGAGCTCGAGGCCCGGCTCCTGGTGAATCAGCTCGGCCGGGAGACGGTCGACGGGCTGCTGCGGGTGATGATGCCCTCCGAGATCCGGAGGTTCGTCGACGAGCTCGGCGCGCCCCGGATGCGCGATCTGGTTCAGCGCTACAGCGCCCAGTCGATGGCGTACTACGGTGTCGAGTTCTTCAAGGAGTTTCGAGGCGTGACCGACGAGACCATGAGGCACGTGGTGACCGGAGAGGGCATCCGCAAGGGTGAGATTCTCGGATGCCACGATGAGGGTCTCTTTCTCACCGCGCTCCAGGGCCAGGGGCAGATCATCAGCATCACCCGGGACTTCAAACACCCGAACATGACCCGTTACGAGTACGCGCTGTACAGGCGCGGACCGGATCGTCAGGTCTTACAGCCTCCGCAGCTCAGACCGGGAAAGCCAAAGAGGAAGACCGTCATCAAGGACCTCGACGCTGGGGAGTGGAAGCGCGTGGCCAACGAGGCCGCGGATCAGGCAATCCGGCGGCGCGCGCTGCGCCTTGACGGCCGACCATTCGAAGCACCAACCGCCGCGGGAGTCATGCTGAAGATGTACTACCGTGCGCCCGTGATCGCCACATTCTTCCCCGACCTGTAGATGGCGGACGTGCAGCGCCTCGACGACGAGATGCTCGACAGCATCGTGGTGGATCCGCGGCCGAGCAATATGGCGCTTCGGACCATCGGAAACATCGAGAGTCCGGTGGCCGCCAGGGTCGTGGCCTCGGTGCTCGACGTGTTTGGATGGAGCAGCCTCATGTACCTGGCGGGGGGGGTCCGGGATCGTCAGGGAATCGGCAAGGACGGCTCAGGACTTCAATACCCCGGGGACGAGCTCGACCCGTGGGACGAGGCCTACGACGATGTCCTGGTCTACGACCCCTTGGGTGAGGCCCTTGTCGGGCTACTCGCCTTCGAGCGCCTGGTTGCGCGGTATTTTCGCGCGCTCGTCGACGGCGCCGAGAGGATCCACGACCCCGTCACCCGGGAGCCCTGGTGGCCGGAGTTCGTCGCGGCCACCGAGGAGGTCGAACGCCGCGTCTCGTCGGGATGACCTCGTGGGCCTCGAAAGCTGCGGATGCCTGCCCTGCCAGGGCTGACGGCTTTTCCGGGATCCTGCATTGACCGTGGCCCGCCTCCCCGACGACGTCGTCGACGCTATTCTGGCCGAGCCAGTCACCACGCAGGACCCGATCCGAAGTGTTGGGCGAATAACCGGCCCGCATGAGGCTCTTGTCCCGATCACCACCTTCGACGTTTTCGGCTGGCGGGATCTGCTCTACCTCGCCAACGGGGTCAGGCATCGCCGCGGAATCGGCAAGGACGACTCCGGCTTTCGTTATCCGGGAGACGAGCTCGACCCGGGTGAGGAGCCGTTCGAGGACGTCGACGTGTACAACCCGATCGGAGAGGTCTTCGTCAGCATGCCCGCCTTCGAACGGCTGGCCGCCCGCTATTTCAGGGCGCTCGTCGACGGCGCCGCGAGGATCCACGATCCCGTCACCCGTCAACCCTGGTGGCCCGAGTTCGTCGCGGCCACCGAGGAGATCGAAGGCCGAGTCTCGTCGGGATGACATCGTGGGCCTCGAAAGCTGCGGATGCCTGCCCTGCCA
>JAXDLS010000521.1:0-7245 GCA_034666485.1 Chloroflexota bacterium | reverse complement strand
GACCTCTCCGGACCCCGCCGCGACCACCAGGGGGTCGCCGACCAGGTGGGGGCGCACATCGCCGCCCTGCTCCCCCCGGAGTACCGGGGCGTCTACGCCGAGGCCGCGGCCGCCCTCCTCGAGCAGGGGCGCTGAGGGTGCTGTGCGCGCCGGCGTATGCTGGGTGAGCCCCCCTCACGAGGTGACAGATGCCCCGCCCTCCCCATGACGAGGTGGTCTGCGTCGTCGGCGCCGGCTATGTGGGACTGGTCACCGGGGTGTGCCTGGCCGAGTCCGGGCGCACCGTGCACCTGGTCGAGATCGAGCCGCGCCGGCTGGAGCGGCTGAGCGCCGGCCGCTGCCCGATCCACGAGCCCGGGCTCGAGGAGATGCTCCAGCGGCTGCTGGCGGCGGGACGGCTACACGTCACCGGCGACATCGCCGTCGGCGTGCGCGACGCCGGGGTGGTGATGATCGCGGTGGGCACGCCGCCCGCCGAGGACGGAGAGGCCGACCTCTCCCAGGTGCACGAGGCGGTCGCCAGCGCCGCCGCCAACGCCCGCCGGGGGGCGGTGATCGCGGTGAAGTCGACGATCCCGCCGGGGACCACGGCGACGATGGTCGCCTCCCGCCTGGCACCGGGGTTCCCGCTGGTGTCGTGCCCCGAGTTCCTGCGCGAGGGCTCGGCCATCCGCGACTTCGACCACCCCACCCGCATCGTCGTGGGGGGTGACGACCGCGCCGCCTGCGAGCGGGTCGCGGCCCTCTTCGCGCATCTCGGCGCGCCGGTCATCATCACCGACTCGACCAGCTCGGAGATGGTGAAGTACGGCACCAACACCTTCCTGGCACTGAAGATCTCCTTCATCAACGAGATCGCCCACCTCTGCGAGCTCACCGGCGCCGAGGTGGGGGCGGTGGCCGACGGCATGGGCCTCGACCCGCGCGTGGGCCGCGCCTTCCTCGACGCCGGCCTGGGCTTCGGCGGCTCCTGCTTCCCCAAGGACGTGCGCGCCCTGGAGGCCGCGGCGGCCGAGCACGGCCACAGCTTCTGGATGCTCAAGTCGGCGATCGAGGTCAACCTGATGCAGCGCCGCCGCTTCGTCACCAAGGTGCGCGAGGCGCTGGGCGGCAGCCTCGAGGGCCGCCGCCTGGCGGTGCTCGGGCTGGCGTTCAAGCCGGGCACCGACGACCTCCGCCAGGCGCCGGCCCTCGACGTCATCCGCCACCTCGAGCGGATGGGGGCCGCGGTCACCGCCACCGACCCGGCGGCGCTCGAGGGCGCCGCACCGCTGCTCCCCGACACCACCCTGGTGGCCCACGCCTACGACTGCGTGCGCGGCGCCGACGCCGTGGTGCTGGTCACCGAGTGGCCCTGCTTCCGCCAGCTCGACTGGCGGCGGGTGGCGGGCAGCGTCGCCCAGCGCATCGTCGTCGACGGTCGCAACTGCCTCGACGCCCCCCTGCTCACCGGGCTCGGCTTCGCCTACCACAGCGTCGGCCGGCGGGCGCTGCTGCCGGACTAGCGGCGCAGGATCAGCACCGCGCCGCCCGCCTGCCCGAGCCGCTCGCCGGCCAGGCCGGTGGCGTGGACGGGGTCGGCGAGCACCAGCTCCACCGGCTCGTGGCCGCTGGAGCGGTACTCCGGGCCGAAGAGGAAGACCCAGTCGTCGCTGACGTGGACCGGCCAGCCGCGCTTCACCAGCTGGACGGTGAGCGCCGCGGCGGTGCCCCAGAGGTCGTGGGTGACGATGCGCACCAGCACCGGCCGGCGCTGCACCCGCAGCATCGCGTCCTCGGTGAGCCGCCACGCCTGGGGGTAGCCCACCTGCAGGTCGCCGGGCTCGGCGGCGGGCGAGGGGAGGTCGAGCAGCCCCTGGGTCCGGGTGACCGAGAGCGCGCAGAGGGCGGCGGCGAGGGGAAGGCCGAGGGCCGCCGCGGCGATGGCACGGGGCCGCGCCGCGAGGCGGCGGCCGAGGACGGGCAGCACGCCCACCAGCAGCGACGCCCAGCCGATCGCGAGCACCACGCCGAGGGCGGTCACCCAGATCACCAGGTAGCCCTCGACCGGGCCGGCGATGCGGGTGAAGGAGACCGCGGCGACGGCGAGGGCCACCACCAGCAGCCCTCCGGCGGCCTCGGCGAAGCGATCGCCGCGGCGGCGGCCGGCGAGGAGGAGCAGCACCGCCGCGGCGGTGAAGCCGGCGAGCGCCAGCCACCGCCTGCGGGTCATGACGCCGTCCAGGGCGGCGACCACCGGGAGGTTGCCGTGGACCAGCCCGGCGAGCATCTGGCCGGCGGCGGAGAGGCCCTCGTGCAGCGGGTGGGGCGGGTGGCAGCCACAGCGGAAGAAGCCCACCAGCTCGGTCATGTTGCCGGGGTGGCCGGTGACCTGGTCGAGCAGCGGCGGCACCCACATCAGCACCGCGACGGCGAGCCCCACCACCGTCAGGGCGCGCGCCCGCCGCGAGGCGGGGAGGTGCCGCCAGGGCAGCCCGGTGCGCGCCAGGTACGCGACCAGCGCCACCGCGATCACCGCCAGCACCACCGGGGCGGTGCTGACATGGGTCTGCACCAGGAATGAGCCCACCACCAGGGTGCCGCAGAGCGCGCTCAGCGAGCCGGCGGCGCCCTGGGCGGCGAGCACCAGCAGCAGGGCCATGGGCAGCATCGTCGCGAGCGGGTTCCAGGCGAAGCGGACCAGCTGGGGCCCGAGCGCCCGGAGATAGAGGAGCAGCGTCAGGGCGGCGGCCAGGGCCAGGGCGGCGCCGCCGTGACGCCGCACCGCCAGCACGATCCACACCGCCGCGCCCGCCTGGAGGAGGAGGGTGCCGAGGTACATCGCGTAGGTGGCCTGGCCGGTGAGCAGGTAGGGGATGCCAAGCAGGTAGAACCAGCTGGGACCGGGGTGGTGCCAGCCGAAGCGCGAGTAGGGCCCGACCAGCTGGGCGTGGTGGACCGCGCGCATCAGCGCGAGCTCGGCGAGCCCGCGGTCGTCGCCCACCACCACGTCGGGGTGGGCGGCGGCGAGGGCGGCGGCGGCGACGGCGAACGGCAGCGCCACCGCGGTGACGGCGAGAACGGCCCCGAGGCTGGGGAGGACGGCGGTCCGGCGGGCGCCGCGGACGGGGCTGGCGACCGCCGTGGCGGCGCCGACCGCGGTCACGCGGCCGCGAGCTCCCTGCGGGCGGCGAGGAGGGCGACGAGGGTGGGCGTCGCCGAGCAGAGCACCACGGCGAGGCCGCGCCGGCTCAGGCCCCCGGAGCGGTACATGGCGGTGGTGAGGGCGAGGTCGCCCGCCTGCATCACCGCGAGCAGGTCGAGCCAGCGCATGTCGACCCGCGGCTCGCCGGCGACGCGCAGCAGCCCGGCGCAGAGCACCAGGTCACGGCAGCCGAAGAGCCGGGCCATGAATGTGACCCCGCGTCCCTCGGACTCGAGCCCCACGGCGCGCAGCCCCATCCGCGGGATGGCCACGCTGCCGGCGCCGACCACCATGCCCACCGCTCCCACCAGGCGGACCACGGCGCGGGCCCGGCCGGGGTCGAGCCGTGGCACCAGGGGGAAGGCTGTCATCGACGAAGGAGATGATGGCCTGGGGGAGTCCCCCCCTCAGCGGCCGCGTCAGCGGCCGGAGTCATCAAGAGGTTTCCTTGCGGGTGGAGCGCTCGCGCTCCTCGGCCGCCGCGGCCTCCTCGCGCTGCTTCTCGCGCTCCCGCGCCGCCCGTCCCGCCTTGGCCTCCTCGTCGATGCTCTCCAGGCAGACGAAGGCGACCACCTCCTTGGTGTCGGAGGCGCGGTCGAAGCGGATGATCGCGGTCTGGCTGAGCACCGTCTCCACCCGCCCCTCGGAGCCCACCGGGTATTCGCCGATGGGGGTGCCGGTGCGCGGCCGGGTGTTCTGGATCAGCCGCACCCGCTCGCCGACGTTGAAGGGCGGCTCCGGCTCCTCCTTGGCGCTGGGCGGCCGCCCCGGCGAGGGCCGGGCCGCGGGCCTGGCGGGGGCGGGCTTGGCGACCACGGCGACGACGTCGTCCTCGTCGATGTCACCGGGGAGCTCGTCGTCGTCGGCGACCACGGCGACGGCGTCGTCCTCGTCGACGGCGTCGTCGTCGACCGCGGCGACCTCGATGTCGGGATCGTCGATCTCGGGCTCCGCCGCCTCGGCGTCGTCCTCGGTCGGCCGGGAACGAGGCGCCTGGGTGTCGTCGCCCGGCTTGTTGGAAGCGCTCGGGGCTGGCTTGCGGCGTGTTGGCATGAGCAGGCTGTGGGGCTCGCGAGATGGAGTGGCGCCGATGCGGCAGGCCGGGTGGGGACCGGAGTGCCGGAGCATACGGGATGGGGGGGCCAGCACGGCCGTTCGCGGCCGTGCCCTGCCGCCTGGCCCCTAGAATCCCACCGATGATCGCCCGCCGGTGGCCCACGTCGCTCTCCCCGGGGGCGCAGCGCCGCCTCCTCGAGATCCTCCCGGGCGCGCTCACCTGGCTGGTGCTGCTGGCCCCGGTCGCCGTCGCCTTCGCGATCCGGCTCAACGATCCCACCAAGCTGTGGGTGCTCGGCGTCGGCGCCATCCTGCTCGACTGCTACTGGTTCGTGCGCACCACCCTCACGGTGCTGTCGGTGCGCCGCTCGCTGCGGCGCATCGAGGCCACCGAGGCCACCGACTGGTGGGCGCACTGCCTGGCGATGGAGGTCGCGGAGGGGGCGCCCCATCCCACCGAGGTGGTGCACTGCGCGCTCATCCCGACCTACACCGAGAGCTATCACGTGCTGCGCGGCACCGTGGCCGCCCTCGCCGCGCAGAACTTCCCCGACCGGCAGCGGGTGGTGGCGATCATCACCCGGGTCACCGACGTGGGGGGATGGGAGAACGTCGCCCGGCTGCGCGAGGAGTTCGGTGACCGCTTCCTCGCGTTCCTGCACATCAAGGACCCGCTCCTCCCCGGCATCGTCGTCGGCAAGTCGGCGGCGATGGCCTACGGCGGCCCGGAGCTGCGCCGGGCCTGCGACGAGCTGGGGCTCGACCCCGAGCGCACCCTGGTCACCGACCTCGACTCCGACTTCCGCCTCCACCCCCAGTACTGGGCGTACGTCACCGCGGAGTTCTGCGCCGCGCCCGACCGCCTCACCTCCATCTGGCAGCCGGTACCGCTCTTCACCAACAACCTCTGGAAGGTGCCCGCGGCGGTGCGGGTGATGGCCACCGCCGCCACCCAGTGGCAGATGTTCCTCCACGACAATCCCCACCGGCTGGTGATGTTCTCCTCCTACACCATGCCGCTGCGGCTGCTCGGCGAGGTCGGGTACTGGGACAGCGACGTCATCCCCGAGGACTCGCGCTTCTTCTGGAAGTGCTTCTTCCGCTACGGCGAGCGGCTGCACGTGCGCCCCGCCTTCCTCACCGTCTGCGGCGACGCCCCACGGTCGCGCGACTACGCCAGCACCCACGTCTCCCAGTACAACCAGATCAAACGCTGGGCGTGGGGGGTCACCGACATCCCGTATGTGACCATCCGCATGCTCGAGCACCGCGAGATCCCCTGGCGGCTGCGCGCCCGCCGCTTCGCCTCCCTGGTCTTCAACCACCTGACCTGGACCACGCTGCCGGTGCTGCTCTTCTTCGGCGGCCTGCTGCCCGCCTTCATCGACCTCGACTACAGCCTCAGCACGGCGGCGCAGTGGATCAGCTACGCGACCGCCGGCATCCTCACCCTGACCCTGCTCAACACCCTGGTGCTCATCCACACCGACCGGCAGATGTGCGTCAAGCCTCCGGAGTGGCGGTGGTGGCGCCGCTGGTACGCCGACCTGCAGCTCTTCCTCTACCCGCCGGTCGGCCTCGCGCTCAGCGTGATGCCCGCGCTCGAGGCCCAGACCCGGCTGATGTTCGGCGCCTACATCGAGTACGTGGTCGCCGAGAAGGGCTGATCGAGCGTCGATCAGGTGTGACAGAGCGGTGAGGAACCGTGATCGGGCCGTCAATGTGACCGCCGCGGGCCGCTGCTACAACATCGGGGATGACGCCCCGAGAGACCGCCGCGACCCGGCGCCACGGCCGTCGCCGCCCCCTGCTGGGGGCGCTGGCGGCCCTCGCCGCGCTGGCCATGGGCATGTCGCCCGCCTCCGCGGCGGCCCCCGAAGCCGGTGCCGGCGCCGCAGCCGCCGCCGTCTCCACGGTGGGCGTGCCCGCCTGCGGGCAGAGCCGTGCCCAGCACGCCAGCTGCTTCCTGCGCATGCATGTCGCCCGCGACCCGGGCGGCCGGGTGCGCGCCGCGGCCACCACCTCGGCGCCCGCCGCCGGCTACACCGCGAGCCAGCTCCAGGCCGCCTACGCGCTGCCGGTGAGCAGCGGCAGCGGCCAGGTGATCGCCGTCGTCGACGCCTACGACACCCCCTCCGCGGAGGCCGACCTCGCCGTCTACCGCGACCGCTCCAACCTGCCGCCGTGCACGACCGCCAACGGCTGCTTCCGCAAGGTCGGCATGGGCGGCGGCTCGGCGGTGCCCTGGGGCTGGGACGTCGAGACCTCGCTCGACCTCGACATGGCGTCGGCGGGCTGCCCCAACTGCGGGCTGATCCTGGTGGAGGCCCGCTCCGACAGCTTCGTCGACATCTATCCCGCCATCCAGAGGGCGATCGACGCCGGCGCCACCGAGGTGAGCATGAGCTTCGGGATGCCCGAGAACCCGGAGCAGCTGACCCACGACCACCTGTTCAACCACCCCGGCATCGCCTTCACCGCGGCCAGCGGCGACTGCGGCTTCGGGGTCAGCTACCCGGCGGCCTCGCCCTACGTCGCCGCCGTGGGCGGCACCACCCTCCGCGCCGCCGGCAACCTGCGCGGCTGGTCCGAGACCGCCTGGGTGGGCGGCCCCGCAGATGCCGGCTGCCCCACCTCGGCGCCCAGCGGCGCGGGCAGCGGCTGCAGCCGGTTCGAGCCCAAGCCCTCGTGGCAGACCGACGGCGGCTGCGCCACCCGCACCGTCGCCGACGTCGCCGCGGTCAGCGACCTGAGCACCGGGGTCGCCGTCTACGACAGCGCGGCGGGCGGCTGGATGCCGATCGGAGGCACCAGCGCCGCCGCCCCGTTCATCGCCGGCGCCTGGGCGCTGAGCGGCGGGCTCGGCTACTACTCCCCCGGCGCCCAGGCCTTCTACCAGAACGCCGCCTCGATCAACGACATCATCGCCAACACCCGCCCCGCCGGGATCTCCTGCAGCCCCAGCTACCTCTGCAACGCCGCACCCGCGTACGACGGCCCCACCG
>JAXDLS010000520.1:0-9330 GCA_034666485.1 Chloroflexota bacterium | reverse complement strand
CGTGACCCTCGAACCGACCGCGGCCTGAGCGGCATCGCCGCCCACCGCGGAGGCCTCCAGGCCCCGACCGAGGAGCTTCGCGCGGGAGCTATTTTCGTATCAGACATCGTGCGCTGACGCGCCCGATGCCGGCGCTGCCCCCCTCCACGCCGGCACTCGCCGGCGACGCGCGCTTCGCGCGCTCTTCGTGAAGGGTCGTCAGGTAGAGGGACCAGGAGCAACGCAAGCGTTGCTCGCACCCACCCCCCGAGCGGCTTCATGGGTGGGGTGCTTGACGCCCCGCATGGGCATCACGGCCTTCGCGGCGGCGCCTCGCTGCGCCGCCCTCTCCGCGGATGTACGGGTTTCCATGAGGAACGCGAAGCGTTCCTCATGTGGTAGCTCAGGCGGTGGAGGAGCAAATAGCGAGCGCGAAGCGCGCGCCGCCGGCGAGTGCCGGCGAGTAAAAACCGGCGGCAGAGCGGCTGGCCGCGAATCTCGACCGGCGGCAGAACAGCCGGGCATCTCAACCGGCGGAGCGACCCCCTCAGCGATGCGCGGGGCGGGCTCTCTTCCGTGCACACGCGGGACACAGGCCGCGCACGGCGTCGGCGCCGCCGGCGGCCATCTCCACCCGGCAGGCGCGGCAGTGCGGAGGGCGCTGCAGCCACGCCTTGACGCGCTTGTCCACGGCGTAGAAGACCAGACCGATGACCGTGAAGATGATCACGTACATGCCGATGGAGACCACCACCTGCAGCAGCGTCTCCATGCTCCACCTCCTCGGCACACCCGTCGGTCGCGGCCAGCGTACGCGCTCGCCGGTGGCCGGGGGAAGCCCTCCCGCCGCTCACCATCTGAACGGCCGCGCACCCGGCGCGCAGTTCGCCGCCCGCCGCCGCGCCGCCGGGGGGCGCCGCCGCCTCGCCCGCCTGCTCACCATCTGAACTCGCGACTCTGGCCGGGGCACCGGGGGGCCGGTACACCTCCGGGCACGGCCACCCGTGCGCTGAGGAGGGGCCGTCCACCCACCCGGAGGACGAGCGGAGATGTACACAGCCCCAGACGGCACCACGTACTACGTCGTTGACGGCCATGTGCACTGGTGGGACGCGAGCAACGCGAACTATCGCAACGAGAGGAACGCCGACGGCTGGATCCGGTGCTTCTACGACTACCACCGCAACCTCAGCCCAGCCGAGTACGTGTGGCCGTTCGAGCTGTACCAGCAGTATCCCGAGGAGCGGATGATCCAGGACCTGTTCGTGGACGGGTACGTGGACAAGGCGATCTTCCTGCCCACCGCGCTCACCGACTTCTACACCAACGGCTTCAACACCACCGAGCGCGACGCCTACATGAAGGAGCGCCATCCGGACAGGTTCATCCTCAACTCCTGCTGGGACCCCCGCGACGAGGAGGCCGGGCTCCGGAAGCTCGAGGAGGAGGCCGCCCGCCACGGGCTCAAGGGGGTGAAGCTCTACACCGCGGAGTGGAGGGGCTCCTCCAAGGGCTGGAAGCTCACCGACCCCATGTCGCGCCGCTACCTCGACAAGTGCGCGGAGCTGGGCATCGTCAACATCCACGTCCACAAGGGCCCGACCATCTGGCCGCTGAACAAGGACTCGTTCGACGTCTCCGACGTCGACGACGTGGCCACCGAGTACCGCGACAGCCTGCGCTTCATCGTCGAGCACTGCGGCATGCCCCGGGTCGACGACTTCTGCTGGATCGCCACCCAGGAGCCCAACGTCTACGGCGGCCTCGCCGTGCTCATGCCCTTCGTCCACGCCCGGCCGCGCTACTTCGCCGAGGTGCTCAGTGAGCTGCTCTGGTGGGTGGGGGAGGACCGGCTCACCTTCGCCTCCGACTACGCGCTGTGGAGCCCGAAGTGGATCATCGAGAAGTTCGTCGACTTCACGCTGCCCGACGACATCATGGAGCAGAAGGGGGTCGAGCTCACCACCGACGTGAAGCGGAAGATCCTCGGCCTCAACGCGGCGAAGCTGTACGACCTCGAGGTCCCCGCGGAGCTGCAGGTCGGCGCCGCGCCGGCCCCGGCGGCGGTGTGAGGGCGGGGGAGTGGCCACCGATCTGACGGCCAGCGTCACCGGGGCGCTGGATGCCGTCACCGACCCCGAGCTCGACCGGTCGGTGGTCGAGCTCGGCTTCGCCCGGGCGGCGGTCGACGACGCCGGCAGGGCGCTGGTGGAGCTGCGGCTGCCCACCTTCTGGTGCGCGGCGAACTTCGCCTACCTGATGGCCTCGGACGCCCGTGACGCGGTGGCGGCGGTGCCCGGGGTGCGCTCGGTGACCGTCCGCCTCGTCGATCACTTCGTCGCCGACGAGGTGACCGCCAGCGTCAACGCGGGCCGTTCCTTCGACGACGCCTTCCCCGAGCACACCGACGGCGCCGGCCTGGACGCGCTGCGGCGCTTCTTCTGGGTCAAGGCCTTCACCGCCCGCCAGGAGGTGCTGCTCCACCGCCTGCTCGCCGAGGGGCGCTCCGACGGCGAGGTGTGCGCGCTGCGGGTCGGCGACCTCGACACCGCCGATCCCGAGACCGGGGCGTACCTGGAGCGGCGGGGCCGGCTGGGCATCTCCACCGCGGCGGAGGCGCCGGTCGCGGTCCACCCCAACGGCCAGCCGATCGCGGTGGAGCGGCTGGGCTCCTATCTCACGCGTGCCCGCATGACCAGGGTGTGCATGGAGGCCAACGGCAGCCTGTGCGGCGGCCTCCATGCCACCCGCTACCCCCGACACGAGGAGACCACGGTATGAGGGCGGCCCGGCTCCACGCGTACAACCAGCCACTCCAGGTCGACGAGGTGGCACAGCCGGAGATCAGCGGGCACCACGACGTCATCGTCCGCATCGGCGGCGCCGGGCTGTGCCGCACCGACCTGCACATCATCGAGGGCATCTGGCAGAACAAGGTCGAGGTCGCGCTGCCCTACACGCTCGGGCACGAGAACGCGGGGTGGGTGGAGGCGGTGGGCGATGCGGTCACCAGCGTCCGCGAGGGCGACGCGGTGATCGTCCACCCGCTGATCACCTGCGGCTACTGCGAGGCCTGCCGCCGCGGCGAGGACATGTACTGCGCCAGCGGCAGCTTCCCCGGGATCAACGCCGAGGGCGGCTTCGCCGAGTACCTGCGGACCTCCGACCGCGCCCTGATCCGGCTCGCCGAGGGCGTCGACCCGATCGACGTCGCCCCCTACGCCGACGCCGGCATCACCGCGTTCCGGGCGGCCAAGAAGGCGGCCCGGCTGCTGCGCCCCGGCAACTGGGCCGTGGTCATCGGCGTGGGTGGCCTGGGCCACATCGCCATGCAGTGCGTCCAGAACCTCTGCGCCGCCCGCGTCATCGCCGTCGATCCCTCCCCCACCGCCCAGGCGCTGGCGCGCGACCTGGGCGCCGACGAGGTGGTCGGCGCGGTGGGAGCGGACGCGGTGCAGGCGGTCCACGACCTGACCGGCGGCGGCGCCCACGTCGTCCTCGACTTCGTGGGAGAGCGCGGCGCCGAGAGGGACGCCGTGGCGATGCTGCGGCAGGGCGGCACCCACGTCGTGATCGGCTATGGCGGGCGCATCGACATTCCCACCATCGACGTCATCTTCTCGGAGATCTCGGTGGTCGGCAGCCTGGTGGGCAACTACACCGAGCTGTCCGAGCTGATGATCCTCCAGGCCCAGGGCAAGGTGAAGCTGCACACGCAGCGCTACGCCCTCGACGACATCGGCACCGCCGTCGACGACCTCGACCACGGCCGCATCGCCGGCCGCGGCGTGCTCCTGCCGGCGGCGAGCGGCGCCGCGGCGACGGCGGCGGCCGGGTCCACCGAGTACAGCACGGCGATGCCATGAGCATGGCGACGGCACAGGGGGGCGGTCAACGCCTCACGGAGGAGAGGTACTTGGAGATGCAGACGTGACCGAGCAACTGGCACCAGCCGCTGAGCAACGGGCGCCGGAGCGCCCGACACCCGCTCTCTACGACCCACCGGACATCCCGGGGAAGGGCCCCACCGACTGGATGGGAGGCTGGAAATGGGGCCTCTTCGCGCCCCTGATCCTGCTGGGCCTCGCCGTCGCCATCCGCGTGTACCAGGCGTTCGCCGTCTTCCCCTGGGGCCTCGACTCCTCGACCACCCAGTTCTTCTGGATGTGGCGAATGCTGGTCGTCGCCTTCCTGCTGGGGGTCGGCATCTTCACCGTGGTGTGGTGGCGATGGATCCTCCAGACGGCGAAGAGCCTGCCCCAGCGCATCAGCCGCCGTGAGGAGGTGCGCCGCATCGCCGTCTTCTGGGGGCTGGTCGGCGCCACCAGCGTCAACCTCTACATCGAGGCGAGCTTCTGGCCCAACCAGGACGGCGCCTTCCACCAGACCCTGGTGCGGGACACGGCGTTCACCGTCTCGCACATCCCGATGTTCTACCTGTTCTTCCCGCTGGGGGTCACCCTCGCGGTCGGCACCTATCTCTACGGGCGGACCCGGATCCCCGCGGTGTACGGCCCCGACAAGGGCTTCCCCTGGTCGTTCTTCCTGCTCATCTCCGCGACCGTGACCGAGGTGGCGCAGGTGGCGATGAACGAGTGGGGCCACAGCGTCAACCTGGGCAACGCCGGCGCCGAGGAGTTCTTCGCGGTCTGGTTCCACTGGCCGTTCGTGCTCTACGGCTGGCTCGCCAGCGGCATCTTCGCCCTCTGGGGCGAGACCATCCTGCGCCTCTACGCCATCGAGGACGAGGAGGCGGCGGACGCGCGCGACACCGTCCCGGCGCCCGCGGCGTCCAGCACCGCGCCGGTCCGGGGCGGGAGCTGACCGATGGCGACCGCGACCATCGACCTCGAGGCGCTGCGGCTCCGGGAGCTCGCCGAGCGCAGGTACAAGTTCATCGACCGCAAGTGGGACCTGATGTTCTGGGTGACCGCCGGCTTCGTGGTCGGCGCCGCCGCCAACATCACCCACCTCCTCTTCGCCGGTGACTGGGACTTCTGGACCGACTGGAAGGACCGCCAGTGGTGGATGACGATCACCCCGTTCGCGACCATCATCATCCCCTCGGCGCTGCAGTACATCCAGTGGAGAGCGTGGAGGTTCCCCACCGGGGCCACCTACACGGCGGTCTGCCTCTTCTTCTGCACCTGGATCGGCCGGCTGCTGCAGTGGAAGTACTTCATCAACATGCCGATCAACTTCGTCTGGTCGGCGACCTGGATCCCCGCCGGCATCCTCACCGACTACGTGCTGCTGAAGTCGCGGAGCTTCATCCTCACCTCGCTGATCGGCTCCGCGGTCTGGACCATGGGCTTCTGGATGTCCAACTACATCATGCAGCTGCCCTACCTCCAGCCGACCCGGTTCATGGGGCACACCCTGACCGTGGCCGACGTCCAGGGCATCGGCTACATCCGGGCGCAGACCCCCGAGTACCTCCGCATCATCGAGCACGGCTCGCTCCGCACCTTCCTGCAGGAGACCCAGTACGTCTCACTCGCCTTCGGCACCACCCTCTGTGTCTTCGGCTACTGGGTGGGGCAGTTCATCGGGAGACGGCTGGCGGTGTGGCCGATCTTCAAATACCTCAAGCAGTACTGAGGAGGGGAGAGCAGCGATGAGACGATTCATCCTCATGGCCCTCACCGCCCTCCTCGGAGCGGCGGCGATGACCGGGCTGCGCACCACCTCGGTGTCCGCTCACGGCGAGATCGCCCAGGAGGGCTTCGTCCGCATGGAGGCGGTCGGCTGGTGGGACGTCAGGTTCTCCAGGTCCGACCTCACCCAGAACGACAACATGGTCATCTCCGGCACCACCAAGCTGCTGGAGACCTGGCCGTCGAACATGAGCAACGGCAACCCCGAGATCTGCTACCTCACGGTGGTGGAGCCGGGCGCGCGGTTCGTGCTGGTCGACCGGAAGATCAACGGCATGGAGTCGCCCCAGTCGTTCTTCTGCAGCAAGGGGAGCGTCTACAACTTCTCCATGACCCTGCGGGCGCGTGACCCGGGGAACTGGCACGTCCACCCGGCGATCGCGGTCAAGGAGTCGGGCACGCTCATCGGCCCCGGCCAGTACATCAACATCAGCTCCAGCCCGTCCGGGTTCAGCTTCCCCGTCACCCTGCTCAACGGCAAGGGCATCGACGTCGAGGGCTACGGCACCTGGCTCGTCCTCGGCTTCTCGGCGGTCACCCTGGTGCTGGGGATGTGGTGGCTGCTCTACTGGACCGTGCCCGGCGGCATCAAGCGCACCGTCTGCCGGCTGCGGGTCGCCAACGAGCTGCCGCTCAACCAGGACGGCGGCCCCGCGGTGGGCATCATCACCCGCCGCGACCACCGGCACATGGCCTACATCACCGGCGCGACCGTGGTGCTGGTGGGGGCGGGCTTCGTCTGGGCCTCGAGCCACTACTCGGGGAACATCCCGCTGCAGGTGCAGTGGGTGAAGCCGCCGGCGCCGCCGGTGCAGGCGCAGCTGGCCACCGCGCAGGCCACCAACGCCATCTACGACCCGGCCAGCGACACGCTGAAGATCGAGACCACGGTGACCAACACCGCGAAGAGCCCGGTCACCGTCAGCGCCTTCAGGACCGGGAACCTGACCTTCCTCAACCCCGTCGCCGGGCTGCCGCACGGCGACTACGAGTACCAGATGAAGGTGAGCCCGGAGGGCACCATCGAGCCCGGCCAGACCGAGAAGGTCACCGTCAGCATCCCCGGCGGGGTGCTGCGGCAGCAGGAGCTGCTCCCGCTGGGCCAGGCGCAGTACGTCGTCGCCGGCGTGCTCGAGCTCACCGACGCGGAGGGAAACCGGAACTTCGACACCATCAACACCTCGCTCAATCCCACGTCCACCTGACGTGACATGACATGACACGGCCGCCGGATCGTCGGAGAAGCTGATGCAGGAGATCCTCGCGCGAGCGGTCCTCGCGCACAGCATGGCGCAGAGCATCTGGGAGATGCTCGCGCTCATCGGACCCTTCGCCATCGTCTTCGGCGCCGGCGCCGTGCTCGTCATCGGGCCGATCGTGCGCAACCAGGGTGAGCGGTACCAGCATCGCCCCATCCGCGGGGACGAGACCACCCCGCCCACCAACGGCAGCGCCAAACCCTCCCGGGCGGCGGCCTCCTCGGGACCCCCCGAGAGCCAGGTCGCCGCCTCCACCGGGACACCGCCCGAGGAGCGGAACTAGACCCAGGCCTCACCACCGCATGGCCCACGACGCATTTCTCGACCTGCCCCCGAGCGACCCGGCCTGGGGTCACGGGCACTGCTCGGACCGGCAGGGCCACCGGGTGCACTACGTCCGCCGCGGCGGCGGAGCCGCGGTGGTGCTGCTCCACGGCTGGCCCGGCCTCTGGTACGACCACCGACGCGTCATTCCCACACTCGGCGCCGAGGTCGACGTGGTCGCTCCCGACCTGCGCGGCTTCGGCGCCTCCGACGCCCCCGACCTGCCCCCCGAGACCGGCTACGGCCGCGAGGCCCAGGCGCGGGTGGTGCTCGACGTCATGGACGCGCTCGAGCTCGACCGCCCCGTCCTCGCCGGCTACGACGTCGGCTCGGCGGTCGCGCAGACGGTGGCCCGCCTCGCCCCCGGGCGGGTCCGCGGCCTGGTGCTCGGCGCCCCGCTGCACCCGGGCTCGGGCGCCCGCGCGCTGCTGCCGGTCCACCAGCGGGAGTTCTGGTACCAGGACTTCCATCGCCTCCCCCTGGCGGTGGAGCTGGTGGGTCGCGACCGCGTCTCGGTCGAGGCCTACCTCGGGCACTTCTACCGTCACTGGACCGGCCGCCACGAGACGGTGCGCCCCGCCGAGCTCGCCGCCGTCGTCGACGTCTACGCGGTGCCGGGCGCCCTCGACGCCAGCCTCAACTGGTACCGCTCGGGCGCGGGCACCCTGGAGACGGCGCGCCGGGCGGCCGCCGAGCCGGCACCCGCCCCGCCGCCGCTGCCGCACCCCGCCGAGGTGCTCTGGGGCGAGCGCGACCCGCTCTTCCCCCCCGGCTGGGCGGAGGGGCTGGAGCGCACCCTCGCCGACCACCGGCTGCGGGTGCTGCCGGGGGTGGGGCACTTCATCCCCTTCGAGGCGCCGGACGCGCTGGTCGAGGCGGTGCGCTCGCTGCTCTGAGCCGGCCCGGGCTCTCGCCTCTAGCCGGCGCTGAGCCGCGGTCTCCGCCGGGCCCGGTAGGTGACCCGGAAGAGCGCCTCGCCGAGGGTGGTGCGGCTCAGGGTGCGCGAGAGGACGAGGTAGACGGCGACCGACACCGCCACCTGCACGCTGAGCAGCACCGTCTCGTCCACCCGCCGTCCGGGGTCGAGGAACGCGTCCAGCATGGTGTCGAGCCCGCTGACGATGAGGGCGATCGCGGAGACGTCGACGACCACGGCGAGCACCAGGCGGAGCGCGTGGAGGCGGCGCGGCGGCGGCGCCTCCTCCCCCGGCGCCCCGGGGATGGGGATGTGGCGCACGGCGAGGTAGCCGGCGAGGCCGATGAGGACGAACACCGCGCCCCGCAGCATCAGGTGCTCGAGGCGGCCGAGGTAGTGCTCGACGGGGGTGCCCACGGCGGCGCCGAGGCCGACGAACACCGCCTCCCAGATGATGATCGAGGGGATCAGGCCGGCGAGGAAGGTGCGGCGCGGCACCTGGAGCGCGCCCGCGACCAGCGTGGTGTTGATGCGCAGGCCGGGGATGAGCCGGGCGACCAGGATGGTCCAGGGACCGGCGTCGCGCAGCCGCTCGGAGGCCCTCTCCAGGTGCCTCCCGGCGCGCAGCCGCTCGGCCAGCGACCAGAGCGCGCGGGCGCCGAGGGCGCGCGCCCAGGTGTGGCCGACCAGGGCGCCGGTCATCGAGGCGAGGAGGGCGAGGGGGAGGAAGAGCACCGGGTCGAGCCCGTGCGTGGAGATGAGCACCCCGGCGGCGACCAGCAGCAGGTCGCCGGGCGCCATCGGCAGGGGCACCCCCGCCTCCTCGACGAAGATGAGGCTGCACAGCACGATCAGCGCGGACCAGCCGTGGACGGCGTTGAGCAGGTGCACGCCGCCAGACTACGGCCCGGGCGCCGCGGTCGCTCAGAGCTCGCGGAGCATCGTCCCGGTGAGCCGGGTCAGCCGGCGGCTGAAGACCAGCACCACCGCCGCCACCGCGAGCACCGCGACCGCCGCCGCCGAGCCCAGGTAGGCGGCGGGCACCCGCAGCGCCGCGGGGGGCGGGTCGAAGACCCCGGAGAGCACCGCCACCAGCATCCGCGAGAGCGCCCACCCGGCCAACGCCCCGGCGGCGAGGCCACCGGCGACGACCACGCCCGCCTCCGCCCAGAGGAAGGCGGCGAGCTGCCGCGGG
>JAXDLS010000519.1:0-5612 GCA_034666485.1 Chloroflexota bacterium | reverse complement strand
ATCGCCGACCGGGTGACCGTGCTCGACTTCGGCCGTCGCATCGCTGACGGCTCGCCCGCCCAGGTGCGCTCCGACCCGGAGGTGATCCGCGCCTACCTCGGCACCGGACACAACGGCGCCGCCGCCGCGCCCGCCGCCACCCCGCCGTCCGCCAGCTCCCCACCGCCCGTGCCGTCGCCGGCAGATGCGTCCCCGGCCTGGGCGTGGAACGAGAACGAGGAACCGCCGTCGTGAAGGACTTCGTCCAGTTCGTGTTCAACGGCCTGTCGCTGGGCTCGATCTACGCGCTCCTCGCCCTCGGCTTCGTGGTCATCTTCAAGGCCACCGAGGTGGTGAACTTCGCCCACGGCAGCATCCTCGCGCTGGGCGCGTACGCGATCTCGCGCTTCAGCTTCAACAACCACATCGAGTTCTACCTGGCGGTGCTGCTCGGCGTCGCCGTCGCGGGGCTGCTGGCGTTCATCATCGAGCGCGGCCTGGTGCGCACCATGGCGGGGCGCTCGGTGATCGCGGTCAGCATCATGACCATCGGCGTCGACCTGATCGTGCGCACCGAGACCACCCGGCGGATCGGGGTCGACGTGCTCACCCTCGGCGACCCCTGGCGCGACGGCATCGTCCACGCCGCCGGCCTGACCGTCCCCACCGCGCGGGTGTGGGCGATCGGCACCGCGCTGGTGATCCTCGCCGTGTTCTTCGCCTGGTTCAAGTTCTCCTCCTTCGGCGTCGCCATGCGCGCCTCCGCCGAGGACTCCGAGACCGCCTCGCTGATGGGCATCCGCATGGGCCGCATCTCGGCGGTCGCCTGGGTGCTCGCCGGCGCTCTCGCCGCGGTCGCCGGCGTCTTCCTCACCGCCTTCCCCAGCGCCGGGCTGGATGCGAGCACCGGCGACGTGGCGCTGCGCGCATTCCCCGCCGCCATCCTCGGCGGCCTCGACTCCACCGGGGGGGCGGTGGTCGGCGGGCTGATGATCGGGGTCGCCGAGGTGCTCACCGCCGGCTACCAGTCGAACCTCACCTTCCTCGGGCGCGGCTTCGACCAGGTGATGCCCTACGTGGTGATGGTGGCGGTGCTCCTGGTGCGTCCCACCGGGCTCTTCGGCACCCGCGAGGCGACGCGTGTCTGAGGTCGCCGTCAGCAGCCTCGAGAGCGCGGCCGACGCCGCTGTCGCCAGGGGTCGCTCCCGCTCGCTGTCCCTGGTGGGGCGCGTCGCGCTGGTGGTGCTCATCGCCCTCGTCCCCCTGGTGCTGGGCACGATCGACACCGAGGGCCAGGACTTCTGGCTGCAGGCCGGGGTGTTCGCCTTCGCGGCGATGATCGCCGCGCTCGGGCTCACCCTGCTGGTGGGCGGCGCCGGGCAGCTGTCGCTGGCGCACTCCTTCTTCGTCGCCGTCGGAGCGTACGCCTACACCTACCTCTCCTCGGCGACCAGGGGCACCGGCACCACCATCGCGTCGTCCATCCAGGGGGGGGTCGGGCTGCCCACCCCGCTGGCGATGGTCGGCGCGGTGCTCATCGCCGGGCTGGCCGGCCTGCTCTTCAGCCCCATCTCCTCACGGCTGCGCGGCATCTACCTCGGCGTCGCCTCCCTGGGCCTGGTCTTCCTCGGCCTCCACATCGCCTTCAACGCGCAGAAGCTGAGCGGCGGCTTCAACGGCCGCGACGTGCCCGACTTCAACCTCTTCGGCTTCGCGTTCGACAGCTCTCCGCTCAGCGTGCTCGGGGTCGGCTTCACCCGCAACAGCAAGCTCTGGTATCTCGGCCTCGCCGGCGTGGTGCTCGCATACCTGTACTACGTCAACGTCCTCGAGGGGCGGCCCGGACGGGCGCTGCGCTGCCTGCGCGACAGCGAGGTGGCCGCGTCGGTGCTGGGGGTGAACGTGGTGCGCTACAAGGCGTACGCGTTCACCCTCTCCTCGATGTACGCCGGCCTCGGGGGCGTCATCCTGGCGCTCGCGTACCACCACATCGTCCCCGAGACCTTCGGCCTGGGGCTGACGGTCTCGTTCCTCGCGATGATCGTCATCGGCGGGCTGGGGTCGCCGGGTGGCGCCCTGGTCGGTGCGCTGTTCGTGACCGCACTGCCGCTGCTGCTCGCGAAATACAGCGACTCGCTCCCCTTTCTGGCACCGACCGGCTCCGGCGGCGTGACCGCCGCGGTGGCCGCCCAGTTCATCTACGGCGGCGCGGTCATCCTGCTGCTGGTCTTCGAGCCCGGCGGTGTGGCGGCGCTCGCCCGGCGCGTGCCCCGGCTTGCATCCAGACTTCGGCGACCCTCTCATCCATCCACCCAGAAGGAGGCAGCATGACACCGCGTGTACGCACCTGGAGATACGGTGCACTCGCCACCACCGGTGTGCTGGCGATCGCCGCCTGCGGCAGCAGTGGCGGCACCGGCGGCGGCACATCCACCACCCCCGGCATCCCCACCGGCCCCGGCGTGACCTCGAGCAAGATCACGCTCGGTGTGCTCACCGATCTCACCGGCGCGTTCGCCGCGCTGGGAAAGTCGGTCACCCAGGGCGCCACCCTGTTCTGGCAGGACCAGAACAAGAAGGGCGGCGTGTGCGGTCGCACCGTCGAGCTGCTCACCAAGGATCACGGCTACAACGTCCAGAACGCCGTGTCCCTCTACACCTCGATGCAGCCGCAGGTGCTCGCATTCCAGGAGCTGCTGGGATCGCCGATGACCGCGGCGCTGCTGAACAGCATCGCCAGCGACACCGTCCTCACCCAGCCGGTGTCGTGGTCGTCGAAGCTGCTCACCAACCCCTTCGTCGTCCTGAGCGGCACCAGCTACGACCTCGAGATGATCGACGGCCTCGACTGGCTGATGAAGAACAAGGGCCTCAAGACGGGCGACAAGGTCGGCCACATCTACCTCGAGGGCGAATACGGTGAGGACGGCCTGCTGGGCACGACCACCTTCGCCAAGGCGAACGGCCTCACCGTCGTCGCCCAGAAGATCCAGCCCACCGACAAGGACATGACCGCGCAGGTGCAGGCGATCAAGGCGGCCGGGGCCAGGTACATCATGCTGACCAGCACCCCGACCCAGGCGGCGTCCGCGGTCTCCATCGCCGAGGCGCAGGGCTTCGACGCCACCTTCATGGGCAACAACCCGACCTTCGTCCCCACCCTGCTCTCGGGGCCCGCGAAGACCGCGCTGCAGAGGCGCTTCTACCTCGCCGCCTCGTCCTCGCCGTTCGCCGGCGACGCCCCGGGTGCGAAGAGCGTGCGTGACGAGTACCTCGCCGCCTATCCGCAGGACACCCCGAACGCGGGCGTCGACTTCGGATACGGCCAGGCCGAGATCATGTACGCGATCCTCCACGCGGCGTGCACCAGCGCGACGCCCTCGCTGGAGCGGCTGGCGCTGCTGAAGTCCTTCCAGAAGCTGACCAGCGTCGACACCCAGGGGCTGATCGCCCCGCTGGACTACTCGAAGCCCGGACAGCCGCCGGCCCGCCAGGCCTACGTGCTGCAGCCGGACTCCGCTGTCCAGGGCGGTCTCAAGGTGGCGCAGCCCCTCTTCGCCGCTCCGCTGGCGGAGACCTACAAGTGCCCCTGCCTCTGACCGGGCGAGATCACTGACCCTGGGGGGGCGGCGCCAGGCGCCGCCCCCTCACCGGGCGCACCCGGCCGCGGGCAGGGAACCACCCCGGGAGGGGTGGTTGGGGACGCGCAGCACGTGTGCCGATCGCCGCTCCAGTTGCAGCAGAGCGGGGCGCCTGTGCGCCGGCAGATTGCAGCCAGCCGGCGCGGCACGCTTGACCGTCACAGGGGGTGGCGGCCGCGCGTCCACCAGAGAAGACAGCCGACCCCCGCCGGGTGTTTCACTCCGGCGTTCTTCGACCCTGGTTGGAGGTCGCCCGGTGTCGACCTCGTCCTCTGGCGTGACTAGAGCAGCCCGCGGGCCCGCGCGTTGGCCAGGGCCTGGATGCGGCTGGTCGACTGGAGCTTGGAGAGGAGGGACTGGCAGTAGCTCCGCACCGTGTTCGGCGCCAGGCCGAGGGCGGTGGCCATCTCCTTGCCGGACATGCCCTCGGCGAGCAGCCGGAGGACCTGGTGCTCGCGCTGGGTGAGGGTGGCGTCGAGGATGGGCAGGTCGCCGGCGGAGTCGGCGGCGGAGGCCTGGACGCGTTCGTCGATGACCACCCGGCCGGAGCGGATGCGGCGGAGATCGCTGACCAGGTCGAGCTCGTGGGCATCCTTGAGGAGCACGCCGGAGACGCCGGCGGAGAGGCAGGCGCGGAGCAGGGCACCCTCGACGAAGGCGGTGAAGATCACGACCTGCGCCGACGGCACGGTGGCGCGGATGCGGCGGCAGAGCTCGGCGGAGCGGACGTCGGGGAGGCGGAGGTCGAGGAGGATCAGGTCCGGGACGGTGGCGACTGCGGTCTCGACCGCGTCACGCGCGGTGGACGCCTGGCCCACCACCTCGAAGTCCGGCGCGTAGGCGAGCAGCCGGCGGATCCCCGAGATGACGATGGGATGGTCGTCGACGAGCAGGACCCTAGTTCGGGTCGCCATCCCGTCCGGTGGGGATGCAGACCCGCAGCGTGGCGCCGCCGTCGTCATTGTTGAAGAGCGACACGTCACCGCCCAGCGCCTGGGCGCGACCGAGAATGGCGGGGAGGCCCCAGCCGCGGCCGTGGTCGGGCGCGACCTCGAGCTCGAAGCGGCGGGGCAGGCCGCGGCCGTCGTCCTGGATCACCACGGTGACGCGCTCGGCGTCGTACTTCACGGTGAGCGCCACCGAGGCGGCCCCGGCGTGGCGCTCGATGTTGTAGAGCCCCTCGC
Source organism: Chloroflexota bacterium (assembly GCA_034666485.1). GTDB lineage: Bacteria > Chloroflexota > Dormibacteria > Aeolococcales > Aeolococcaceae > CF-96. Next base: position 808 of record JAXDLS010000519.1, on the reverse strand, counting down.
GGACGCTGGAGAGCAGGACGCCCTGCACCGTCGCCGAGAGGGTGCGCGGCGGGCCCAGCACCACCAGCGACACGGGGATGCCGCTGCGCTGGGTGAAGGGCTCCACCTGCATCTGGAGCACCGAGGAGAAGGCGCACTCCGCCGAGGCGGGGGCGAGGTCGCGGAGCGCCTCGCGCAGGTGCGAGGAGGCGCTCGACGCCTGGCACTGGATCTCGTCGAGGTCGGCGACCAGGTCGGGGGCGTCCTCGGCCACGCGCTCGCGCGCCTTGCGGGCGCAGACGCCGATGCCGAAGAGCAGCGGGCCGAGCGAGTCGTGGAGCTCGCGGCCGATGCGCTGGCGCTCGGCGCTCACGCGCAGCCGGGTCTGCTGCTCGGCGTGGCGGGCGGCGGTGATCAGCGGGCCCACCGTGCGTGCGAACTCGAGCATGTTGCTCTGGGCGCGGTCGCCGATCGTGCCCACCCGGCGGATGCCGGCATAGAGGACCCCGATCACGTCCTCGCCGTCGTCGATGGGCACGCAGGTCAGGCCGCGCAGCCCCTCGGCGGCCACCACCGGGTTGAAGTGGTGGGAGATGGTCTCGTCGTTCTGGTAGTCGGTCACGGTGATCGGCCGCCGCTCCAGCAGGACGCGGCCCCCCAGCCCCTTCCCGGCGGGCACCTTGAGCGTGCGGATGGGCTTGCTGGTGGCCTGGCAGGTGCCGCGCATCGCCAGCAGGCTGGCGTTCTCGGTCACGGCGAGGGAGGTGAAGTCCGTGCCGGCGAGGGTGTGCGCCTCCTGGGCCGCGCGGGCGGCCAGCACCGAGCTGTC
>JAXDLS010000518.1:0-2657 GCA_034666485.1 Chloroflexota bacterium | reverse complement strand
GCGACCAGCTCTGGGTCTTCGGCAACCTCTCGCTCGGCGTGAAGGTGCAGATCGGCATCGCCAAGCGCCTCGGCAAGCCGGTGCGCTACTACGACATCACCGATCTCCCCTACCGGGTGGTGAGCGTTCCCGAGTCGATGGTCAGCGAGGAGCGGCGGGACTAGGCACCCTTGCGGTTCTGCGGCTCAGGGACCTCCTAGGGACTGCGTGCTCTGCGTCGAAGATGTGATTGTGACCACGTCAGCTATTCCGGCAGCCCGGCGAGCCAGGCGTCGATGTCGCGGAGCAGGGCGAGCATGGGTGCGCCGGCCAGAGCGGAATCCCAGAGCCCCTCGAACGTGGTCCGGTAGCGCGCAACCTCCCCGGCGTCCCGGGTGATCACCTCGCTGGCCTGCAGCTCCACCCACACGTACACATCGTCGATGACGTCGAACGACGACATGGCCCACGCCTTCGGCGGAACGCCGCCGACGGGCAGGACGCGTATCTCCACGTGGGGGAACCCGTCAGCGAGGGTCACGAGGCGGTCGATCTGGCCGCGAAGGACGCTCGGTGGGGCGAGGCGGGTGCGGAGCACCCATTCGGCCAGCAGGAACCGGAACCGCCTGGTGTCGTCGTAGAGAATCCGCTGCCGCTCCATCCTGCCGGCGACCAGCTCGTCCACTCCGGTGAGGTCAGGCAGGAGAATGGACAGCATATGGCGGGCGTACGGGGCCGTCTGGAGCAGCCCCGGGACCAGAGCCATGTGGTAGGTCGCGATACTCGAGGCGGCCTCCTCGGCCGCTCCCACCCTCGCCTGATTGGCACGGTGCCCGCGCCGAGTGGCGAGGCGTAGGCTGAGGACCTCCGTCTGCAGGTCAGCCAGGTAGGCGGTGAGCTCATCGCGCACCGCCGCGGTCAGGCCGAGAGCGTCGGCGAGGCGCGCGATGGTCTCCGGGGTCGGGCTGTAGCGAGCGGTCTCGATCTGCGACACCCGGCCCTGGCTGACGCCGAGGAGGGTGGCGAGCTGCTTCTGGCCCATGCCCGCCTCCTTCCGCAGTTGCTGCAGCCGGCGGGCCAGTTGCGCCTGGCGCCGCTCAAGAGGGGTGGGCGAGGGCGCACCGTCGGCCGGCGAACTGGAGGTGGTGCCCTCGCCCACAGTCGGATGGCCCCGGTCCGTCAGGCGACCCGGGTCTCGGACGTTGGCGGCAGCACCGGCTCACGGCGCTGTGCGGCCAGGTACGCCTCGAGGCTCATCGCCGACCTGCGAGCAAGGTCCCAGAGGTGCCGGTATTCAGCCACCGCCGATGGAGTGGTCAGCAGCCGGCTGGGCAGCGGTCGACCCTCGGCGTCGTACTCCATGGTGAGCACCACTTGGTCGTCGAACAGATAGAAGTCTCCAACCGGCTCCGGCCCGAGGACGGCGCCAAGGTCGGCAGCGTGGAGGATGTGAATCCGCTCACCGGCCGCGGCATTTCCCGGGTAACCCCACTCCAGCTCATAGCGAGCGTAGGCGGGCATGGGGCCGGAGATCGCCCGGACCCGGGTGACGGTCCGGCCGGCGGCGGTGGCCTCGGCGACCAGACGGCGCCAGTCCTCGAGATCCGGATCCGCGGGGGGCACCGGACGGCCCTCGAGGTACTGGCGGAAGCCCTCCTCGTGGGGATCGACGGTGTAGCGGCTCAGCGTCTCCAGGCGGCAGGAGGTGCGCCGGAAGGTCGTCACCATCTCCCGCCAGGTGGGCGCCGGCGCGGTGGTCACCGCTCGGCCGCGTACTTCGCCAGGCCCGCGACCAGGACGTCGAGGGGAACCTCAACCGCGTCCTCATGGTCCGGCATGCCAATGCCGGCCACCGTCTCGGGATCGAGACGCCAGCCCTGCACCACGAGGGTTGCGCGATCTGCCCGGTCCGTCCGGTACAGGGTGGGCGAGCCTCCCCCGGGACTCCAGGGGTCCTTGGCCAGGAAGGTCAGCTCCACGGCGAGTCCTCCAGAGGCCCGGGGCGCCCCAGGCTCCTGCCGAGTATGAGGCAAGATAACGCCGCTGCCAAGGCTGGTGGCCCTTGACACATTCCTAATTTCGCCTAATACTGCACGCATGGCAGGCAACGCTCCAGTGACCCGGACCAGCGATGTCACCCCGTGCGCAGCGCTGCGCGAGGCGGAGAGCAGTCTCAGGCAGGCTCGGGCGGACATGTGGCGAGCCTTCGACACGCTCGTCGGCTCCGACCCGCAGGAAGCGGTGGACCTTCTCCTGGCCGATCTCGATCGACGCATCGACCCCCTGGTCGACGCCGTGATGCGGCTGGGCGGCGACCCGCGTCGCTGCTGACTCCAAGGCTGCTCCGCACCACAGTCGCGCCCTGCGCTCCGGCGGTCGAGTACGAGTGGAAGCTGACCCGCGTTCCTTCTCACGCGGAGCCAGCCACTCCCATGGCCAGCGATCGCCCATGCCTTGGCGTCGTCGGTTGGGATTCCCGTCGTCGGTCCTCGATGGTGTGGACCTTTGCCTGGCTCCGCGCGAGGTGGTCGGCGACCTGGTCGGTGGTCGGCCGCCGCCGTTCGCGGAGCTGGCGGAGGACGGGGGGCGTAGAGAGGTAGCCGCCAGCGCCCAAGCGCTATGCCAGTGTCGGGAGGGGGGTGAGGCCGACTCGCTCCAGGTACTCGTCGAGAGGCACG